>JAZKIE010000299.1:0-2270 GCA_040385025.1 Pseudomonadota bacterium
TTGAGGAAACCGCCGAAACAGGCCATCTCCCAGACCTTGAAATACTTGCGCGCCGTTTCTTCGAGAATGCTGCTGGGCGCATTGGCGCCGATGTTGAAGACCAGCACCTCGATGGGGCCGAGACTGCTTTCTATCTGCTCAACCAGCGCAACCACTTCCTCTTCCTTGCGCGCGTCCGACGCAAAGCCGTGCGCCTGGCCGCCTTCTGCGCGTATCTGTTCGAGCAATGGCTGCAGCTTGTCGAGGCTGCGGCGCGTCACGCAGGCGGTGTAGCCTTCGCGCGCAAAACGCCGCGCAATCGCACCGCCGGTGGCATCGCCCGCGCCGATGATAAGGGCTACTTTGTTCATGGTCATTCCTTGTAGTAGACGACCTGATGTGTCGTCACCAGTAAGTCACCAGTCTCGTTCCACAACTGCGCCGTCTGGTCGAAGTAGCCGTTGCGAAAAGCCTGGGCCTGGGTCTGCCCGAGCAGGTAGGCGCTACCAGTGGCCCGTAACAGTGCGGCGTCGGCATGGTAGTAGACCGTCATGGACACGGTACCGATAGGCACCAGCAGCGGACGGCGGCGCCAGACACGGGGGAAAAACACATCCGACAAGCCGGTCAGCGAGGCGAAATCCAGCGGCCGCGGCGGGTCATCACGCAGCCACAGGCGGGTGCGGCTGGTGCCCTGGTCAGCGCCATTCCATTCAATGGGAATCGCGCCTTCGGCAAAACGCATCTCATAACGCTTGACCCACTCGACCCGGGCCGGACCCGTGGCACGTGCTACATCTTGCGGTGCGGGAACGTCCGGCATCGTGTGTTCATCGGCGCCCCAGGTTTCGCGCCGCAAGCCGAAAAAGGCCGTGCCGGTCAGCACCGTCTCACCGCTTTGCTGCATCTCGATGATCCAGTGCTGGGTCGAGCGGTTGGTGCGTGCGGGGCGCGCACTCACGGTGAACGGCCCGTCGGCCAAGGCCGCGGCGAAATTGACGGTCAGTGAAATCGGATCGCCCAGCCGCTGCGGATGCTGGAGGACGGCATTCAAGGCCTGCGCCGCCGTGACACCGCCGAAGGGCCCGACCATGTTGGCATAGGCCGCACTGGTGTGGCCGAGAAAGCTGCCGTCAACCTGCACCTGCAAGGCGACCGCGGCGTCAAAAGGGTGAGAACTCATGGCCCGAGTATGCCGTCGCCGCCGGTCTCAGGCAGTCGTGCCGGCGACGCCGGCTGGCGCGGGCAAGGCCTGCATGCCTTCGATAATCTGCACAGCGCGCGGCCACAGGCTCTGACTGAATTGCTGGCGAAAAAATCCGAAATGCCCGATGCGCTTGACGCCCAACTCGGACGGCGTGATGCGCTCAAAAGTACGCGCAGCACCGGTGTAGAGATTGATCAGGTTTTGCGTGCCGCGCCAGGTCATCAGTTCGTCGTCCGTGATGGACAGCGCCAGTACAGGAAAGCTCGCCTTCGCATAACTGAGGCGGGCGCCCTCGCCTTCGGCACCCACGCTGTACTGCGGGTTCAGGCACCACTTGCGCCACTGCAGCATCACACCGGCCGGCAGGTCGCCGACCTTCTTGAGTTTGCGTCCGGGGAAATAGCCGCACAGCCGCGTGGCCAGCGGCACCAGCACGTACCAGAAATACAGGATCAGGCGTTTGAGCTGCGGCGCGTTGTCACGCCAGTAACCGCTTCCGGCGGCGATGCTGACCAGCCCATCGACCTTGCCCTGGTTGTTCAGCAGGCCGGGCAGTTGCGCCCCCAGGCTGTGGCCGAGCAGGTACAAGGGCGCCTGCGGCAGCGCAGACTTGGCGCTGTCCACCACCGCTTCATAGTCACTGGCCCAGTCAAAAAGGTCCGCCTTGAATCCGCGCAAACCGCCATGGGCGGTGTCTGGCAAGGACTCGCCGGAGCCCCGGTAGTCAAAGGTGGTGACGCGAAAGCCCTGCGCTGAGAGCCACTCGGCAAACGGCGCGTAGTAATCCTGTCGCACACCCATGGCACCGCCTATCACCACGCTGGCCCGTGCCGGCTGCACGGGTTCGTACACCCGCAAGGCCAGTTGGGAAGTGCCCGATTCAAGAACCTGCTTTTGCATGATTTCTCCTCAAAGAACCAATACAGCCACCAAGGGCGTAGCGAGCGGGATGAGCTGCAAGGCGGACGGAGCGGACCCACCGGAACGTACTTCAGGTACGTGAGGATGGGGAGCACCGGACCAACGCCGCAGATCGCCCGCGCAGTAGCCGCTACACCCGCTCGAAGATGCCGGCGGCGCCCTG
>JAZKIE010000300.1:0-5648 GCA_040385025.1 Pseudomonadota bacterium
CAGGTCAACGACGTGATCGGCCTGGCCTTCCGCGGCGACCAGGCCAAGATCGTGTTCGACATGGACGACGCCATGGGCGCGTCCACCTGCGTGGCCTGCGGCGAATGTGTGCAGGCCTGCCCGACCGGCGCGCTGATGCCGGCGCGTGAAGCGGCGCTCACGGTGCCCGACAAACAGGTCGAATCGGTCTGCCCGTACTGCGGTGTGGGTTGCCAGCTCACCTACAACGTCAAGGACGACAAGATTCTCTTCGTGGAAGGCCGCGATGGCCCGTCCAACCATGGCCGCCTGTGTGTCAAGGGCCGCTACGGCTTCGACTATGCGCACCATCCGCACCGTCTGACCCAACCGCTGATCCGCCGGGAAGGCATGCCCAAAACCGGCGATTTCAGCATGGACCCGGACCGCGTGATGGATGTGTTCCGCGAAGCGAGCTGGGAAGAAGCGCTCGAATTGGCCGGCGGCAAACTCGCCGCCATCCGTGACACCCACGGCAAGAAATCACTGGCCGGCTTCGGCTCGGCCAAGGGCAGCAACGAGGAAGCCTATTTGTTCCAGAAGCTGGTGCGTACCGGTTTCGGCAGCAACAACGTCGACCACTGCACCCGCCTGTGCCATGCCTCGTCGGTGGTCGCCCTGCTCGAAGGCATAGGGTCGGGCGCCGTGTCCAACCCGGTGATGGACGTGACCAAGGCAGATGTGGTCGTGATCATTGGCGCCAACCCGACGGTGAACCATCCAGTGGCCGCGACCTGGATCAAGAACGCCATCAAAAACGGTACCAAGCTGGTGGTGCTGGACCCGCGCCGCTCCGACCTGACCCGCATGGCGCACCGCCACCTGCAGTTCAAGCCAGACACCGATGTGCCCATGCTCAACGCCATGATGAACGTCATCGTGACCGAGGGCCTGGTGGACCAGGCCTTCATCGACAGCCGCACCATCGGCTACGAGGAGTTGCGCAAAAACGTCGAGGGCTACACGCCCGAACTGATGGCGCCCATCTGCGGCATTGACGCCGACACGCTGCGCTACGTGGCGCGCCTGTATGCCACCTCCAAAAGCTCCATGATCCTGTGGGGCATGGGTGTGTCGCAACACGTGCATGGCACCGACAACGCACGCTGCCTGATTGCACTGTCGCTGATGACCGGCCAGATCGGCCGTCCCGGTACCGGCCTGCATCCGCTGCGCGGCCAGAACAACGTGCAGGGCGCTTCCGACGCGGGCCTGATCCCGATGATGTTCCCCGACTACCAGCATGTCTCCAGCCCCACGGTGCGCGCCAGCTTTGAAAAAGCCTGGAAGGTGCCGGAAGGCTCGCTGGACGACACGCCCGGCCTGACCGTGGTCGAAGTCATGCACGCCATCAAAAAGGGCGGCATACGCGGTATGTATGTGCAGGGCGAAAACCCCGCCATGTCCGACCCGGACGCCAACCATGCACGTGAAGCGCTGGCGGCGCTGGAGCACCTGGTGGTGCAGGACATCTTCCTGACCGAAACCGCCTACCTGGCCGACGTGATCCTGCCGGCCAGCGCCTTCCCCGAAAAGGACGGCAGCTTCACCAACACCGACCGGCTGGTGCAGATGGGCCGCAAGGCCATCAACCCGCCCGGCGACGCGCGCCAGGATTTGTGGATCATCACGCAGATCGCCAACCGCATGGGTTGCGGCTGGCACTACAACCATGTCAGCGAAGTCTTCGATGAAATGCGCCACACCATGCCCAGCATAGGCGGCATCACCTGGGACCGGCTGGAGCGCGAACATTCGGTCACCTACCCCTGCATGAAGGAAGGCGACCCCGGCCAGTCGGTGGTGTTCGTCGACGACTTCCCGCGCGAGAGCGGCCGTGCCCGCTTTGTGCCGGCCGACATCATCCCGGCCGCCGAGCGTCCGGACACCGACTACCCGATGGTGCTGATCACCGGGCGCCAGCTCGAACACTGGCACACCGGCAGCATGACGCGGCGCGCCACCGTGCTGGACGCGATCGAGCCTGATCCGGTGGCGCTGGTGCATCCGCTGGACCTGGCTGCACTCGGCGGCAAGCCAGGCGACGTGGTGACCATCGCATCGCGCCGGGGCGAAGTCGCGCTGTATGCACGTGCCGACGAAAGCTCGCCGCGCGGCGCGGTGTTTGTGCCCTTCTGCTACTACGAGGCCGCCATCAACAAGCTGACCAACGCGGCGCTGGACCCGTTCGCCAAGATCCCGGAGTTCAAGTACTGCGCGATCAAGGTCACCCTGGGTGGCGTGCCACCGGTGCAGGACAGCTACGGCGGCGGCCAGGCGCTGGAAAACTCGGTCGCGCTGGCCGGTATCTGAACCGTTGGTCCTAGCCGTGGGCCCGGCGTGAATCGGCGGGCGCCTCCTCGCGCTCTTTGAGGCCATAGTCTCGCGTCACCTCGGCGATACGCAAGCGGTAGTCCCTGAACATGGTGCTGCGGCCTGCATTCTGCGCGGCGCGGTGCGCCTCCAGGTTGCGCCAGGCCGTCAGGCAGGCGTCGTCGCGCCAGAACTGCAGCGACAGCAGCTTGTCGGGCTCGGTGAGGCTCTGGAAGCGCTCGATCGAAATAAAGCCATCCATCTTGAGCAGTTCGGTCTTGAGCTCGGCCGCCCAGTTCAGATAGCCCTCGCGGTGGGCCGGATCGGGCCAGACTTCAAAAATCACTGACACCATCGTGTTCTCCTTTGTTTTGTTGCTGTCATTCTTCAAACACCGGGATGCGCGCATTGCCGAGCGGGCGAAACCCGGTTTGCCTCCCAAAGTATGAGTCAAATCGGCCTCCAGCCCACATCCAGCGAGCGCAGGCAGCTACTGTTTCGATAGCAATTGAAGCCCCTGGACAGGCGTGGACGCCCGCGCCGAAACCCAGGCTGCGGCGCCTGGCACGTTGCGGATCAAAATCATCCGGCTGCGCATTGAGCGTCTCGTCGCGGTTGCCGCTGGCCAGCACCAGCAACACGCCCTGCCCGGTTTCAATCTGCTGGCCCGCCAGCCACAGCGCCTGCGCGGCAAAACGCCGGGTGTTCTGGATCGGCGCCTGATGGCGTTCGACTTCGGCGACGAACTCGCGCATGGCTTGCGGCGAGTTGCCTGCCGCTTCGGCCAGTTCAGGGTGCCGGGCCAGCATCAGCACGCTGTGGCCCAACAAGCCAGCCGTGGCATCCAGCGACTGCTGCATCAGGGCGATGCGGTTGGCGGCCTGAACCGCGTCAAGGCCCTCAAGCTGGCCCTGAGCCATCAGAGCCTGGGCAGCCTCTGAGGCGAGCGCCACAGCTGCCTCAGAGGCGCCAGGAGCGATGCCGTGGACAAAGGCCTGCACATTGCGGCAAGTGGTATCCCGATCACAGGCCGGCACCGCCAGCAGCCGCACCATGGTCTGCACCGGCAAGTTGCTGAGCAAGGCATTGGCACCCATGCGGGGCCGCAGCTCGGCGGCCACCGTTTCGCTGGCCCGCGCCACATCGGCCAGGCTCCAGCGCCGCACCGCCCGCTCTACCGCCGGCTTGTGCGCCGCATGGAAGGCACCATCGGTCATGCGCACCAGCCGCGCAAACACCTCGCCGGCCACCGTGCCTTGCAGGGCCGCAGGCACCGGCTCACCCGGCGGGCGCACGTTCAACGCGGGGTGGCCCAAGGCTTCGGCGATCACCCCCTGGCTGCTGGCGACCCAGAGTTGCAGACCGGCGTCGAAATACAGGGGCCGCTCCTCACGCAGTTGCCGGTAATAAAAATAGGGGTCCGGGTGAGTGACGGCAGCGATGGCATGCGCGGGCTGCGCGGCCACCGTTTCATGCATTGCCGTACACCGGCTCACAACGCACGTCGGTACGCACCGAATTGGCGATGAAACATTCCTCATGCGCTTCGTGATGCAACTGGTCGAGTTGCTCGCGCGTCGGCAGGTAGTCACCTGAAAAAACCACCTCGGGCCGCAAGGTGACCACCGTCATTGCCATTTTTCCCTGCGCATTTTTTGCCATGATCCCGACCGCCGCGTCGGCATAACGGTCCACACAAAATTTGCGCTTGGCGGCGATCGCCAGAAACCACAACATGTGGCAACTGGCGAGCGAAGCCACAAACGCTTCTTCCGGATCAACCGCCGCCGCGTCCGACATCGGCAGCGGCACCGAATGCGGCGAAGACGAGCCCGCCACTTCGGCACCGCCGTCAAAACGCATCAGGTGGCGCCGGCTGTAGCTGCCTTTCAAAAAATCCTGCGCGCCGCGCTCCCAGAAAATCTCTGCTGTGTACTCGGCCATCGTGTATTCCACCTCTTGCTGAAAGGGTTCCAGTGTCGCTATCCTTCCAGTCCTTGTCGAGCAACAACAGTTTGTCCAGGATAAAACCATGCATGCAGAACCAGACCTCGCCCGCCTCGCCTCCACCGTCGGTGACCCGCGCCGCATCCAGATGCTGGCGCTGCTGATGGAAGGCCGCGCGCTGACCGCCAAAGAGCTGGCACTCGGTGCTGGCATCACACCGGCCACGGCGACCGCTCACCTCAAACGACTGCTCGACGATGGCTTGCTGGCCGGGACCTCGCAGGGGCGGCACAAATACTTCCGCCTGGCCTCCGAGCACGTCGCGCACCTGGTGGAGTCGCTGATGCGTGTTGCCCCACGGCGCCAGCCCGAGCCGGCCCAGACCGTCGAACCGATCCGCCAGGCCCGCTACTGTTATGACCACCTGGCCGGCAGCCTGGGCACCGGCCTGCTGGCGCTGCTGCTGCGCAAAGGGTGGCTGGTCAACGACAACACCGATGCGGCGGCCAAACAACTCGATCTGACACCCAAAGGCGCCAGGGCTTTCACAACGCTGGGCCTCGACCTCGCGGGCGCCCGCGCACGACGGCGCCAGTTTGCCTGCCGCTGCCTGGACTGGTCGGAGCGGCGCGACCACCTGGGCGGCGCGCTGGGCGCTGCGCTGGCGGAACACCTGCAGGCGGCGCACTGGATAGAGCGCCGCAAACACAGCCGCGTGGTGTCCGTCACTGCGCTGGGCCGTGAAAAGCTCAATCAATGGGGCCTGCACCTCGGCTGATGCAAACAAACACCGGCGCCCCCACAGGCAAACAGGCCGACCTGTGGTTTTCAGGACGATCACACATATCTCAGCCGGCAAGCCCTGCAACCACGGTGAAACGGCCGGTCGCGGGCAAGGATGCGGCGGGCCGTGTCCCGCGTGTGGGCTGCATACGCGTGCCCCGTGCAACGCGCATTTTCTCCAGGCAGATACCAGGGCCAAAGCAATACGCGCGAGAGAAATGCCGTGTGCTGGCGCGGTGTTAAGCGCGCTACCTGCTGTGCTGCATGAGGGCGGTGAGAGCTCAGCTGCGTGTGTGCCATGCGAACAAAAGTGTCGGTAGCCGCTGCGTTTTTTCACGGTGATGGCGTGTCCGTGGAGCGTGTAAGAGGCACCGCATTGCGGCTGCCGTCAGATTTTCATTGGGCGTTTTTTGATTTTCAGAGGTAAATCAGCAACAAAAAAGACCAAAAAAAATGCGTTTTCCCTATGAAACAGTGGTTTTCTCCAGTAGCATCCCCCTTGCCAGTGAAGAGTAGTTATCTGCATTGGTGATTTATCAACTTCTAGAAGGAAAATCAATCATGGCAACTGCAAAAAAAGCACCGGC
>JAZKIE010000301.1:0-2529 GCA_040385025.1 Pseudomonadota bacterium
TGCTCGTCACGGGCGCGGAAGACCATGCGGTAGACGCCGCGCTGCGAGGTGCTGCGGGTCTGGCCGAAACCGGTCGGCATGCCGGCCAGGTTCAGCAACTCGATGACCACGTGTTCGAGCACATGGCCGGCCCAGGTGCCTTCCACCAGGCGCTGGATAAAGCCGCCGCGCTCGCCGACGCCGCAGTGATGCTCGACCAGGGCCGGCAACAGGGCCACCAGCCGGTCGCTGAAGCCGGGAATCAGGTTGGACGGAAAGTCTTCCAGGGGTCCCAGGTCCAGCCAGGTTTCCAGCACTGGCCGGTAAGTCCAGATGTTGGGACCGCGCAGGTAATTGATGCGCAGAAGCTGGATATCGTCCTTTTTGCTCATGTTTTTATCGCTTGGGTCAACCGCGCGGGCCGGGCGGACGTTCTTTTTGGAAAGCGCCCCGAAAGGGGCGTTTCTGGTTAATAAATGCGGGTTTTCCTGTACGGGCGTTGAATAAGACATCAGCAGCTTTCCCGGCTTGGGCGAAAATCGCCGCTTTCGCCCTGGAAATACCCAGGGCACAGGTTTTGACGGCTTCCAAACTCACAATGCAAAATTCTCATCCGGTTGATGTCTCCAGCGAGTCCGGCCAGGCGCAAACGGAATTGCGCGTACAGCTCACAGCCCATGAGAACGTCTTATGCACGGTGCTGGTTGACTTGAACCGGCAACTTCGGTTTTCCCGGGGCCTGCTGGCGCTGACCGACCAGCGCCTGATGGCCCAGGACACGGAAACCGGCCAGTGGACGAGCTGGGCGCTGCCCGGGAAAACCCCGTCCGGCGCTGCTCCGGACCTGTCCCTTCGCCATTTCGACCACGCCGGCGTCGCTACGCTGGAGCTGCATCAGGGCAAGGCCCGGCTGGCCAGTTGGCGCTTTACCCTGGCTGGAAATGTGCAGGCGCTGCGCCTGCTGCGGCTGTTTGAGCAGCGAACCGCGCCGCAGGGACCGGAGGCTGCCGACGGACTGGGTGATGAAGTCGCCATGTGCCCGCTGTGCGACACCGTGCTGCCACCGGACAGCGAGGACTGCCCCACCTGCGCGCGGGAGCTGCACACCCCGCCATCGACCTGGGTGTTGCTGCGCCTGTGGCGCTTTGCCAGGCCCTACCAGTGGCAACTGCTGGCGGGGTTTTTATTGACGCTGGCTTCCACCGCCGCCACGCTGGTGCCGCCTTATTTGACGATCCCGCTGATCGACGACATCCTGATCCCGTTCCAGAACGGCCAGCAGATCGAGTCCTGGAAGGTGCTGGCCATCCTGGGCGCGCTGCTGGCGGCGGCTGTGGTGGGCTGGGCGCTGAACTGGGCCCGCACCTATTTGCTGGCACTGGTGTCCGAGCGCATAGGCGCCGACCTGCGCACCGCCACTTTCGACCATTTGCTCGAACTCTCGCTGGATTATTTCGGCGGCAAGCGCACCGGCGACCTGATGGCGCGTATCGGCTCGGAGACCGACCGCATCAACGTCTTTTTGTCGCTGCACGCGCTGGATTTCGCGACCGACGTGCTGATGATTGTGATGACCGCCGCCATCCTGTTTTCCATCAACCCCTGGCTGGCGCTGGTGACCCTGCTGCCGCTGCCTTTCATCGCCTGGATGATTCACGCGGTGCGTGAGCGCCTGCGCACCGGTTTTGAAAAAATCGACCGGGTCTGGTCCGAAGTGACCAATGTGCTGGCCGACACCATTCCGGGCATCCGCGTGGTCAAGGCCTTTGCCCAGGAAAAGCGCGAGGCCCAGCGTTTTCGCGATGCCAACGCCCACAACCTGATGGTCAACGACAAGCTCAACAAGGTCTGGTCGCTGTTCACGCCAACGGTCTCGCTGCTGACCGAAATCGGCCTGCTGGTGGTCTGGGCGTTTGGTATCTGGCTGGTGTCCAGACAACAGATCACTGTCGGCGTGCTGACTGCCTTCATTGCCTACATTGGCCGCTTTTACACCCGGCTTGATTCCATGAGCCGCATTGTGTCGGTGACGCAGAAGGCAGCGTCCGGCGCCAAGCGCATTTTCGACATCCTCGACCATGTGTCGAACGTGCCTGAGCCCGCCAACCCGGTGCCCATGGCGCCGCTGCAGGGCCGCATCGAGATGAGCGGACTGGGCTTTCGCTACGGCAACCGCGCGGTGATCCGCGGGCTGGACCTGACCATTGCGCCGGGCGAGATGATAGGCCTGGTGGGCCACAGTGGCTCCGGCAAAAGCACGCTGGTCAACCTGATCTGCCGCTTTTACGATGTGACCGACGGCAGCATCAGTGTGGATGGCACCGACATCCGGCGTTTTGGCGTGGCCGACTACCGACGCAACATCGGCCTGGTGCTGCAGGAGCCGTTTTTGTTTTTCGGCACGATTGCCGAAAACATCGCCTACGGCAAACCCGGCGCCAGCCGCGCCGAGATTGTGGCCGCAGCCAGAGCCGCGCATGCGCATGAGTTCATCCTGCGGCTGCCGCAGGGCTACGACTCGCTGGTGGGCGAACGCGGCCAGGGCCTGTC
>JAZKIE010000302.1:0-2152 GCA_040385025.1 Pseudomonadota bacterium
CTTGCGGCGGGGGATTTTGAGTCCCCTGCGTCTACCAATTTCACCACCCGGGCTGCAAGAAGCGAAGAGGCAAATTATGGCACAGTGCAGGGTATGAATTACCCGACTCTCGAAGACGCCATTGGCAAAACGCCGCTGGTGGCGCTGCAGCGCATCCAGGCTGAAAGCAACACCCAACGCAACAACGTGGTCCTCGGCAAGCTCGAAGGCAACAACCCGGCCGGCTCGGTGAAAGACCGGCCCGCGCTGTCCATGATCAAACGCGCCGAGGAGCGCGGCGACATCAAGCCTGGCGACACGCTGATCGAAGCCACCTCGGGCAACACCGGCATCGCGCTGGCCATGGCGGCGGCCATCAAGGGTTACCGCATGGTGCTGATCATGCCGGAGGACCTGTCCATCGAACGCGCGCAGACCATGAAGGCTTTCGGCGCCGAGCTGATTCTCACGCCCAAAAGCGGCGGCATGGAGCATTCACGCGACCTGGCCGACCAGATGCAGCGCGATGGCAAGGGCCGGGTGCTGGACCAGTTTGCCAACGAAGACAACCCGCGCATCCATTACGAAACCACCGGCCCTGAAATCTGGGCCGACACCCACGGCAAGATCACGCACTTTGTCAGCGCCATGGGCACCACCGGCACCATCACCGGCGTCTCGCGTTTCCTGAAAGAGAAAAACCCGTCCATCCGCATCGTCGGTGCGCAGCCGTCTGAAGGTTCGCGCATTCCCGGCATCCGCAAGTGGCCTGAGGAGTACCTGCCGAAGATTTATGACGCCAGCACCGTCGATGAAACCGTGCTGGTCAGCCAGCAGGACGCCGAAGACATGTGCCGCCGGCTGGCGCGCGAGGAAGGCATTTTTGCCGGCATCTCGGCCGCCGGTGCCTGCTGGGTCGCGCAGGAGATCGCCAAAACCGTGAAGGATGCGGTAATCGTCTTCATCGTCTGCGACCGCGGCGACCGCTACCTGTCCACCGGCGTGTTTCCGGCCTGACGGCGAGTCTTGTGTAAAAAGTGGCTGCAGCCCTTATCCTTCTTGCGCAAGCAGCTATCAATAAAATAGCAAATCGAGTACCACCGCCATGAGCCATGAATTCAAGTTTTGCCCCAACTGCGCGACGCCGCTGGCTCTTGTCAGCCAGATGGAAGACGGCGGCGAAAAAGCGCGCCTGCGTTGCCCGGCCTGCGGCTACACGCACTGGAACAACCCGGTGCCGGTGCTGGCCGCAGTGATCGAGCACCAGGGCAAGATCCTGCTGGCGCGCAACGCCGCCTGGACTGCCAAGATGTACGCGCTGATCACGGGCTTCATGGAGGCTGGCGAAACGCCCGAAGGCGGCATCACCCGCGAGGTCAAGGAAGAAACCAATCTCGATGTGACCGACCTCAAGCTGATCGGCGTCTACGACTTCCAGCGCATGAACCAGATCATCATTGCCTACAGCGCGGTTGGCCATGGCGAGGTCAGGCTTTCCCCCGAGCTGGTCGACTACAAGCTCTACGCGCACGAAGACGTCAAATGCTGGCCGGCCGGCACCGGTTACGCCATGGCCGACTTCCTGACGTCCAAAGGCTACACGCCGCAGTTCGTCGAGTGGTCCAAACGCGACTGAGTCCGCGCGCTGCCGGTGTTTCCGCATTCCGCTAGAATTTGCCTTGCTCCGGGGTGCAGCCTTGCTGGAAACGGCAAGGGTGGCTGAGATGGTCAGAACCAAACCCGCGAACTTGAATCGGTTCATACCGACGTAAGGAGAGCTGTCAGCAACCCGGTGCGGGACTGCCACATCTTTCGGAGCACTTGTTGAACAACAGGCAACGAAAGTGTGACGAATGGCTCCCTCCCAGTTGATTGCTGATCTGCTGGCCTTTTTGGCCACCGACAACCCGTCCGACCAGGCTTTCGACCGGCAGGCGCTGGCCCTGTTTGCGCACCAGTTTCAGCACAACCAGCCCTTCCAGCGCTTTTGCCAGCAGCGTGGCAAAACTCTGCGTACCGTCAAAAGCTGGCGCGACATTCCGGCTGTGCCCATCAGCGCCTTCAAGGCCTTGACCCTGAGCTGCATCCCTGCGGAGCAGGCTGAACGCACTTTCATGACCAGTGGCACCACGCAGGCCGAGGTCAAGGGCAAACACCACCATCCGACGCTGGC
>JAZKIE010000303.1:0-4826 GCA_040385025.1 Pseudomonadota bacterium
ACGTTGGCGATGGCGCTGCGCCAGGGCATCAGCGCCTCGGTCTGGAACATGTAGCCTGCGCGGGTGTTGATGCCGGCAAGCGGCTGGCCAAACACCTTGACCGAGCCGGAGGTCGGCGGCAGCAGGCCCGCGCCTATGTTGAGCAGGGTGGACTTGCCGCAACCGGTCGGCCCGACGACGGAGACGAACTCGCCGGCGCGTATGCGCAGCGTGGTTTGACCAACAGCGGTGTAGGCCTGCCCGGCATCGTCCCGCGACCGGAAAGTGCAGGTGACGTCGAGCAGTTCAAGCGCGTATTCAGGGGCAGGGGAAAGGGGCACAGACATGAGACATTGTCGCGTGGATTTTTACCAGCCGGGGTCGCGGGTCCGGCTCCGCCGGCCCGCAGGCGCAGCGCCCCTTTCTCAGTACGAGGGGCAGAGAGCTGCCGCAGGCTCGAAGCGAGCGAACGTGGGGGCCATATTTTCAGGCTTTGAATTTGTCTTTCGCGCGCCGGGCAAACTCATTGGTGTAGGTCTTGCCGAGGTCAATCTTGTCGGCCTTGATGCTGGGGTCAAAACTGGCCAGCGCCCTGAGCGCCGTCTTCGCACCCTCCTCGGGGAGCATGCCATCGAGCGCAATCGCGTCGCGCACCTTGTTGAAGGACGCAAGGTAAAGGCCGCGGTCACCGAGCAGGTAGTTTTCGGGCACGGTCTTGATGATGTCGCCCGGACCCGCCGTCTGCAGCCATTTCAGGCCATGCACGATGGCATTGGCAAGCGCCTGGCATGTGTTGGGGTTTTTCTGGATGAAGTCCATGGGCGCATACAGGCAGGCTGCCGGCATGGGGCCACCGAAGACATCGACCGTTCCCTTGAGGGTGCGCGTGTCAGAGATGATTTTCACGTCACCCTTTTGCTCCAGCATGGTCATCACCGGGTCGGTGTTGCTCATGGCGTCGATCTGGCCCGAACGCAGGGCCGCCAGCGCACCTGCCGAGGTGCCAACGCCGATAAAACTCACATCGCTGGCCTTGAGGCCGGCGCGCGACAGCACCAGGTTGGCCATCATGTTGGTGGACGATCCGGGCGCGGACACGCCGATCTTTTTGCCCCGGAGGTCGGCCACCGACTTGTAATTGGGCATGTTTTTGGTGGACACGCCAAAAGCAATTTGCGGCGCCCTGCCCTGCAGCACAAAAGCCTGGAACATCTGGTTCTTGGACTGCAGGTTGATGGTGTGTTCGTAAGCGCCCGAGACCACATCGGCCGAGCCGCCCACCACGGCCTGCAGCGCGCGCGCGCCGCCGGCAAAGTCGCTGATCTCGACCTCCAGGCCCTCGGCCTTGAAGTAACCGAGCTGCTCGGTGATGGTCAAGGGCAGGTAATAAAACGCGGCTTTTCCGCCGACAGCCAGGGCAATTTTGGTTTTCTCAAGCTTGCCCTGGGCATGCAATGCAGGAAAAGCCAGGGCTGCCGCACCACAAGCGGCGGCGCCGGCAAAGCTTCGGCGCGAGATGGAAAAAGAAGGATTCATGCTGGCCTCTCTGTATTTTTATGGGTTGGCAACAGCATAAGCAAGCCCGGAAAAACCGGCATCGGTATCATCCCGTGCGGGTTTGTACGGAACGGGACGCGCCCCTGGTTACCAGACGTTACCGGTAGCCCAGAAAAAGAATGCTGACGTTGACCAGCAAGGCGAAGAACCAGATCACGCTGCGGCTTTTCGCCATGTCGGCGACGTACATCATCACGTAGGCGATGCGCAAGACCACAAACACAAAAGCGAACACGTCCAGCCGCACCTGCGACGCCTGCAACTGGTGAGCAATGATCACGGCGGCAAAGAAAAACGGCAGAGCTTCGAAGGTGTTGGCCTGCGCAGCGTTGGCGCGGGCGCGCCAGTCGGTCTGCCGCGCCAGCCAGGCGCGCGGGTTGTTGTTGTCATAACCGCCCTTGCCAGGCGGCGTTGTCATCTGGCCCCATTTGGCCAGCGCGGCGCAGGCAATCGGCAGCAGCGCAATGGCCAACACACACCAGTAGGCGACGGTGAAACGTACGTAAGTCATGTTGAGGCCTTTCTGGCGTGGAATCGGAATGGTTTGGAGGGGCGAAGGCGTTGAGCGGCGAAAAATGCAGGCTTCTCGGGCGCAGGCTAACGGCGGTCTACCAGCGCATGAGCGATGGTGCCAAGGTCCACGTATTCGAGCTCGCTGCCCACCGGCACGCCGCGCGCCAGCCGCGTGACCTGCACACTGCGGCTTCTGAGTGCCTGCGAAATCACATGGGCGGTGGCCTCGCCTTCGCCGGTGAAATTGGTCGCGAGAATCACTTCCTGCACCTCGCGTGCATCCGCTGGGACCGGCTCGCCCTGCGCGTCGCGTGGCACCACCCGGTCAAACAGTTTTTGCAGGCCAATGTCATGCGGCCCGATGCCGTCGAGCGGGCTGAGTTTGCCCATCAGCACAAAGTACAGACCGCGGTAAGCCAGCGTGCGCTCCAGCGCCGCCTGGTCGGCCGGGGTTTCGACCACGCAGAGCTTGCTGCGGTCGCGCTCCGGGTTGGCGCAGGTGCTGCAGATGTCGAGTTCGGTCAGGGTGTTGCACAGGATGCAGTGTTTGACGCTGTGCACCGCATGTTCGAGCGCGCGCGCGATCTGCAAGGCGCCCTGCGTGTCGTGCTGCAGCAAATGAAACGCCATGCGCGCCGCCGATTTGGCACCCACACCCGGCAGGCGCCGCAGCGCCTGGGTCAGGCCCTCAAGAGCATTCGAGTCAGCCATGGACTGTGAAAAAAATGAGCAGCATAAGCGGCGTAGCGAGCGGGTTCAGGGCAAGGCGCGGGTGTCAGGTCACCGGAATGCACTTCAGGTGCATGAGGATGGCGCGAACGGGACCCCTGAACCGCGTATGGCCGCCATGGGCCCGCGCAGTAGCCGCCATCAGAAGGGGAGTTTCATGCCGCCGGGGAGGCCCGGCATCCCGGCCGTGAGTTTGCCCATTTTTTCCTGGCTCAGCTCCTCTGCCTTGCGCACTGCCGCGTTAAAGGCTGCGGCCACGAGGTCTTCCAGCATGTCCTTGTCGTCACCCAGCAGGCTGGGGTCGATCTCGACACGTTTGACATCGTGCTTGCAGGTCATGGTGACCTTGACCATGCCGTTGCCCGACTCCGCCGTGACTTCGATGAAGGCCAGTTCATCCTGGGCCTTTTTCAGGTTGTCCTGCATGGCCTGCGCCTGCTTCATCAGGCCGGCGAGTTGTCCTTTGTTGAACATGGATTTTTTCCTTTAAAACTTGGGATGAATCATATCGGCTTGCTTGCGGGCGCAAGCACGGACTTGATGCTGCCGGGCACAATTTTGGCCCCCCAGTCACGCATCATGTCCTGCACGAAGGGGTCGTTCTGTATGGTTTCTTCGGCCTGGCGCTGGCGCTCCAGTGCGGCGGCAGCGTTGCGCCGCGCCGGCGAATCACCGACCGGGCCGAGCTCGACCACAATGCGGGGCGCCTGGCCGCTGTCCTGCAGCGCAGTCTGCAGGGCTGCCTGCAGCTTGTCGCGCGCGGCGGCCTGGTTCAGCGACTCGCGTTCCACGCGCAGGGTCCAGACGCCGTCCGACTGCGAACGCAACTCGGACTGCAAGGCGAGCTCACGCGCCAGCGCCGCAATCATCTCTGCCGCCACCATGCGGTTGACCAGCGCCGCCCATTCGTCGCCGAGCGGGCTGTCCGGCGGCGGTGTCACGGTGGCAGGTGTGGCGGCCTGCACGCGCTCCGGCTCAGGGCCTGGTTCGGGTGCGGGGGATGGCACCGCCAGCAACTCGTCTTCCCAGGGCGGCGTCTGCGGCGCACCATTTGCTACAAAATCAGGAGCTGCTGGCGCAAGTTGAACGGGGGCTACAGGCCGATTTGATTCAAAACTCGGGCGCCCCACTGGCGCTGCGGCCACAGCCGGCACCGGAACGGGAGCGGTGGCCGGGCGAATCGGCGTGGCGGCCGCAGGGGCGGCCGGGACGTGCTCAGGCTGCGGCTTTTTTGGGGGCTCGACGGCGCTCCCCGAGGTGGTGGCCCCGGCACCGGCGGGTTTGAAGGCCAGCAGGCGCAGCAACACCATGGTCAGCGCCGCATAGTCGTCGGGCGCCAGGCCCAGCTCCGCCCGGCCATGCAGGCACAGGCTGTACAGCAGCTGTGTCTCGTCGGCCGGCATGGCTTGGGCCAGGCGCGCCGTCGCCGCGATGTCGGGGTCGGAATCATCGTCGCCAGCGCCTATGCCGGGCACCGCCTGCAACACCGCCATGCGTTGCAGCACAGTGGCCATTTCTTCCAGCGTCGAGGCGGCACTCAGGCCATTGAGGCGCAGTACCTCTGAAGTCTCGACCACACTTTTACCGTCACCACGCGCCAGCGCGTCGAGCAACTGAAACACATAACTGCGGTCCACGCTGCCCAGCATCTGGCGCACGCTGGCTTCCTGCAACTGGCCCGAGCCGAAGGCAATCGCCTGATCCGTCAGTGACAACGCGTCACGCATGGAGCCGCGCGCCGCGCGTGCCAGCAGGCGCAGGGCCTGCGGCTCAGACGCGACGTTTTCGGTCTGCAGCACCTGGCCCAGGTGTTCAAGAATGGTTTCCGGCGCCATCGGCCGCAGGTTGAACTGCAGGCAGCGCGACAACACCGTGGCCGGCACCTTCTGCGGGTCGGTCGTGGCCAGTACAAATTTGAGGTACTCGGGCGGCTCCTCCAGCGTCTTGAGCATGGCGTTGAAGGCCGTGTTCGTCAGCATGTGGACCTCATCGATCATGAAGACCTTGAAGCGCCCGACCACCGGTTTGTAAACCGCCTGCTCCAGCAA
>JAZKIE010000304.1:0-1837 GCA_040385025.1 Pseudomonadota bacterium
GCAGAAATCGCGGTGTACGGCCAGCGCGCGACCGGCACCAAGTACCTGATCAACCCCAACAAGGGCGTGGCCTAGTCTTTCCCTAGAGGTTCTGGTCTTGTGCGTGTTTTCGAAACTCGCCGGGACTGGCCCCGGTCCAGGCCCGGAAGGCGCGGGTAAAACTTTTTTCGTTGCGAAAACCCGCTGCCGCCGCCACCTGTTTGACAGGTTTGTCGCTGCGGTTCAGCAGATCGCTGGCGCGCTCGAAACGTACCTCGTCCTTCAGCGCCTGCAGCGACGCGCCTTCTTCCTTCAGTTGACGGTGCAGGGTGCGGGACGAGATGTTGAGCAGCGCCGCGACGCCATCGGCCCGCTGTGCCTGCTCGGGGTAGGCGGCCAGCGCCTGGCGCACCTGCTGCACCAGCAGGCGGTCGCGCCGGTACTGCAGCACGGTCAGTGGCAGGGCACGCTGCAGCATCTGGCTCAGGGCTTTTTCGTCACGCCGCAGCGGCAAGGCCAGGTAACGCGCATCGAAACGAATGGCCGCTTGCGCCGCGTCAAATTGCAGCGGGCCGGGAAACATCAGCGCATAGGCGTCGGCATGGGGCGGCGCGGCAAACGGAAAGCGCGCACCCTGTAGCGGAATGCGCGAGTCGATGTACCAGCAGGCCAGGCCGTGGATGTTGCGCAGCACATGCACCAGGCAAAAGGCGCGTGCGTCGTCGCCGTGGCGGCTCAGGTCGGCTTGCTCCTCAATCGTGATGGCCGCGCTGTCACCGGTGGTCACCAGGCGCAGGCGAATATCGTCGGCCAGCAGCCCATGGTGGCGGCACCAGCGCTTGAGCGCCACGCCCAGGTCGGGCGCGCTGAGCGAGGCTCTGGCCAGCATGCCGTAGCTGCCCCAGGGCAGCTTGCGGCTGAAGGCGCCCAGCGCTTCGTCGTCCAGTTCCTGCATGGCGGTGCCGGACAACACCTCCATCTGGCGCGCTGTGATGCGGGCCTCTGGCTGCTGCAGTTTGGCTGGCGTGATCTGTGCCAGCTTGAGCGCGTTGATGGGGCTCTGGCCGGACAGCGCATAGGCTGCGGAGATCACCCGTGCAAAGGCCATGGGCGTGGCGGCAGCAGGCGGGTTGGCAGTCTGATGCGTGGAGGGGACAGGCATGAGCGGAGTTTCGCCCAGACTGGCACGATTTGCAACCTGTGTGGCGAGTGCTGGGCCGTGTTTGGGCCTAAGCTGCAAGCTTTGGCGTAAGGTGTGGACTGGTTCGGCCCAACCGCAGGCCAACACCACGCACACAGCCGCACAGAGGAGACACATGCCAGTTCTGGAAACCAAACTCAACGCCCGCTCGGCCGACTTTCAGGCCAATGCCGCCGCCATGCGCGCGCTGGTGGCCGACCTGCAACTGCAGGTGGCCAAGGCCGCTGCCGGCGGCGGTGAAGCCGCCCGCGCCAAACATGTGGCGCGTGGCAAGCTGCCGCCGCGTGAGCGGGTGCAGATGCTGCTGGACCCCGGCACGCCTTTCCTGGAACTGTCACCGCTGGCAGCGCTGGCCATGTACCCGGACCGGGACGGGAGCGACAGCGCACCGTGTGCCGGCGTGATCACCGGCATTGGCCGTGTCAGCGGCGTGGACTGCGTGATTGTGTGCAACGACGCCACGGTCAAGGGCGGCACCTACTACCCGATGACGGTGAAAAAACATTTGCGCGCACAGGAAGTGGCGCAGCAAAACCGCCTGCCCTGCATCTATTTGGTCGACTCGGGCGGTGCCAATTTGCCGAACCAGGACGACGTGTTTCCCGACCGCGAGCATTTCGGCCGCATCTTCTACAACCAGGCCAACATGAGCGCGCA
>JAZKIE010000305.1:0-6254 GCA_040385025.1 Pseudomonadota bacterium
CGATCACCTACCCGCTGACCTTGCCGATGTGCTCGCCTGTGTCGGACGGCGCCGCCGCGGTCATCGTGTGCAACCGGTCTGCGCTCAAGCGGTTGAACATCGACGCGAGCCGGGCAATCCGGGTGCTGGCCGCTGTGGTTCAAAGCGGCTCCGCGCGCAATGAGGAAGACGTTGCCAACCATTGCACGGCGCTGGCCGCGCGGCGGGCGTATGAGTTGGCCGGCGTGGGGCCGGACGACATCTCCGTGGCCGAAGTCCACGACGCCACTGCCATGGGGGAAATCATCCAGTCTGAAAACCTGGGCTTCTGCGAGTTCGGCCAGGGGGGTGTGATCGCCGAGCGGGGCGACACCCGCATCGGTGGGCGCATTCCCATCAACCCCTCGGGAGGCCTGGAGTCGAAGGGGCATCCGGTTGGTGCGACGGGCTTGGCGCAGGTGCACGAGCTGGTGACCCAGCTTCGCGCGGAAGCCGGCGCGCGGCAAGTCGAAGGCGCCCGCATCGCATTGGCCGAAAACGGCGGCGGCCTTGAGGGCATCGAGGAAGCCGTTGCCTGCATCTCCATCCTGGCGCGCTGAGCGCCTCACCGAAAGAAGAGACAAGCATGGACATCAAGAACACGGTTGCGTTGGTGACTGGTGCGGGTTCGGGGCTCGGCCTGGCGACCTGCAAGGCCCTGGTCGATGCGGGCGCCAAGGTGGTGGCGGTCGACGTGGATGATGACCGCCTGATGCGCGAGATGGTCCCGTTGGGTGACAGCGTGCGTGCGCTGAAAACGGATGTGGCCAACGACGCCAGTGTGAAAGCTGCCGTCGAGTTCGCGGTCAACACGTTTGGGGCGTTACATGTGGCGGTGAACTGCGCGGGCATCCTCGGCCCTTGCAAGACCTTGTCCAAGGGCGAGCTGTTTCCGCTGGACCTCTGGAACCGCGTGATCGGTGTCAACTTGACCGGCACCTTCAACGTCATCCGGCACGCCGCCTTAGCCATGTCGCAGAACGACGCGAACGCGGATGGCGAGCGTGGCGTGATCGTCAACACATCTTCAGGTGCAGCCTGGCAGGGGCAGATGGGTCAGGCCGCCTACAGCGCCAGCAAGGCGGCAGTCATGGGGTTGACCCTTCCGGTGGCGCGAGACCTGGCGCAGCACGGCGTGCGAGTCGTCGCGCTCGCCCCCGGCTTGTTCGAGACCGGCATGTCGGCAGGCATGCCGACTAAGGTGGCGCAAAACATTATCGAGAAAGTCATCCTGTTCCCGAACCGCATGGGGCAGGCGCCAGAGTTCTCGGCGCTGGTCCGTCATGTGGTGGAGAACGCCTATCTGAACGCCACCACGCTGAGCATCGATGGCGGGGCACGGCTCTGACGGTATCGGACATGGCAGCCCGAACAGAACACCATCACGAGACCCTACAACGGTCCGAACAAGGAGAATCGATGGACATGATCCCACCCGTCAAGGGGCACGCGTCATGATTGCAACCACCAGTGTCAGCCCGGACGGTGTGGTGCTCTCGGCTCGCAACCTGTTGCTGCAGTTCGGTGGAATCGTCGCGCTTAACGATGTGTCCATCGATGTGCGCAAGGATGAGCTGCTGGCCATCATCGGTCCGAATGGCGCAGGGAAGTCCTCGCTCATGAATTGCCTGAGCGGTTTTTACCGTCCCAAGAAGGGCGACATCACGCTAGGCGGGCTGAGCGTTCGCAACATGGCGGTCCACGAAGTCGCGGGCCAAGGCTTGGCCAGGACCTTTCAGGGCACGCACATTTTCTCCGGCATGACGGTGGTCGAGAACCTGATGGTGGGCCGCCACATGCACATGCGCTCGAACCTGGCGCAGTCGTTCCTCTACTTCGGCGCCGCTAGGCGAGAAGAGGTGGTCCATCGGGAAGTGGTGGAGGAAATCATCGAGTTCCTGGAGATCGAGGCCATCCGCCATGCACCAGTGGGCAGCCTCGGCTACGGACTTCGCAAACGCGTGGACTTGGGTCGGGCGCTGGCCCAGGACCCCCGGATCCTGTTGATGGACGAGCCCATGGCCGGCATGAACGCGGAAGAAAAGGAAGACCTCGCGCGCTTCATTCTGGACGTGCGCGAAGCCAAACGGATTCCGGTCGTGCTGGTGGAGCACGACATGGGCGTGGTGATGGATCTGGCAGACCGCATTGCGGTGCTGGACTTCGGTCGAAAGATCGCAGAGGGAACCCCCAAGGAGATCCAGGCCAACCCGGCCGTCATGAAGGCCTATCTCGGGGAGGGCGGGCAATGATGCTCAAGATCGAAACACTGCCGCAACTGTTGCGACGCCACGCGGACGCCACACCCGAGCGGCTGTCTCAGCGCCACAAGCAGCGCGGCATCTGGCGTGAATACACCTTTGCGGAGGTGGAGCGCAATGTGCTGGAGCTGGCACTGGGTCTGCACCACATGGGCGTGCAGCGCGGCGCGACGGTGGCGATCATTGGCGAGAACGAGCCGCAGCACTACTGGGCGGAGTTCGCGGCGCACGCGCTGGGCTGCAAAGTGGTCTCCCTGTATCCGGATCTGACGGCGGACGAAGTGCAGTATTTGCTGGAGGACAGCGAGACGGTCTGCCTCTTCGCCCAGGACCAGGAACAGGTGGACAAGGGCCTGGACGTCAAGGGCAAGCTGGCGCTGCTTCGCCATGTCGTGTACTGGGATGACACAGGCATGTGGTCCTACAACGACCCGATCCTCAGCACCTTCAAGTCGGTGCAGCAGCAAGGGCTTGAGCGGGATGCGCAGGACCCTCGGCTGTACCGTTCGTTGGTCGCGAAGGGTTCGCCCGATGATGTGGCGGTGCTGTCCTACACCTCGGGGACCACGGGCAAACCCAAGGGGGTGGTGCTCACGCACCGCTTCCTGATCGACAACGCGCAGCGCCTGATCCATGCCACCGATGCGAAACCGGGCATGGAGTATCTGAGCTACATCGCGCCTGCCTGGGCCACCGAGCAAATCAACGGGATCTCTGCGGGCCTGGGGCTGCCCATGGTGGTCAACTTCCCGGAAAGCCCCGAGCAGGTGCTGGCCAACATCCGCGAGCTCGCCGTCGAGGCCATGACCTTCGCTCCGCGTCAATGGGAAAGCATGGCCTCCTCGGTGCAGGCCCACATGCTGGACGCTGGGCCCCTGCGGCGTGCCGTCTACGAATGGGGTATGAAGGTGGGGCACGCCTTCAACGTCGGTCGCCTGGATGGCAAGCCGATCGGCTGGCTGGATCGCCTGCAATTCCCCTTGGCCGAAGCTCTGGTTCTGCGGCCGTTGCGTGACCAGTTGGGGCTGACCCGGCTGCGCATTGCCAGTTGCGGTGGTGCCACCATGGCACCCGACGTGTTTCGTATGTTCCATGCCATGGGCGTGTCCTTGCGGAACATCTATGGCTCCACTGAAACCGGCTTGCTCACATGCCACCAGAGTGATCGCTTCGACCTTGAGACCGTAGGGCACTGGATGCAGGCGCACCCAGAGGCCGGTGCTCCCCTTGAATGGCGGGTGAGCTCGGACGGCGAACTCCAGATCCGTGGTGGAAGCCCTTTTCTGGGCTACTACCGACGGGAAGGGTCGGTCGAGTCCAAGGTCAAGGACGGCTGGTTCTACACCGGTGACGCCGTGACCAAGACCGACCGCGGTGAGCTGGTTTTCCTAGAACGGCTGTCGGATTTGAAGCGACTTCGCAGTGGCGAGACCTTTCCGCCCCAGTTCGTCGAGACGCGTTTGCGGTTCAGCCCTTTCATCAAGGACATCATGACCGTGGGAGATGAGGGGCGCGACTTCGTGGCTGCACTCATCAACATCGACATGGCCGTCCTGTCGCGCTGGGCCGAGGACAAGCGAATTGGTTTCTCGACCTTCACCGACCTTTCGCAGCGCCCCGAGATCGCGGTCTTGATCCGCCAGGAAATTGCGCGGGTCAACCGGTTTTTGCCACCCCATGCACGGGTGCAGAGGTTCGCCAACTTTCCCAAGGAACTGGATCCCGACGAAGGCGAGCTGACGCGTTCGCGCAAGCTGCGGCGCGAGTTCTTGGAGGAGCGTTACGGTGCCTTGATCCAGGGCTTGTACGACGGTTCCCGGGAAGTACATATCGACATACCTGTGACTTACCAGGACGGGCGTCGAAGCAACTTCAACGCGCAGGTATTCATTCACGATGCTGACGGATTCAGTTTGAACACTTCGACCGAACCCCATCGCAGGAGGCACGCATGAGCGATTTTCTGAACTACCTGGTCAACGGCGCGTTGTCCGGTCTTCTCTATGCCCTTATCGCGATGGGCTTCGTGGTGATCTACCGCGCATCCAAGGTGTTCAACTTTGCACAGGGCGAGCTGGTGGTCTTTGGTGGCTACATGGTGTGGTGGACCATCATTCAGATGGGCATGCCGGTGTGGATCGGGTTGCCGGTGGCCTTCGCCAGCGCGGCGATCTTCGGCTTGATGATCGAGCGCATATTTTTCGCGCGACTCGTGGGCGAGTCGGTGTTCTCGATGGTGATGGTGACGATCGGCCTGTTGATCTTGATTCGAGGCATCGTCCTGGTGCTCTTTGGTCCGCAGGTCCGCGCGTTCCCGATCATCTTTCCGCTGGAACCCATCATCCTCGGCGATGTGGTGATCTCCCGCTCGCTTCTGTATGGCGGCATCCTGACCATCGTCATTGGCCTTGGCCTTTCTTGGTTCTTCAACCGGACCCGCGTGGGCTTGACGATGACCGCCGTGGCCGAAGATCACCAGGTGGCGATGTCAATGGGAATTTCGGTGCAGCGCTCAATCGCATTCGCCTGGATGCTGGGAGCCGTTCTCTCGACGCTGGGCGCCATGGTGCACCTGAGCGGTCGGTCGATCAACATGATGAGTTCCGACATCGGTCTGGCGGCGCTGCCAGTGGCCTTGCTCGCCGGCTTGGAATCGCTTGCCGGACTGCTGCTGGCCGGCGTTCTGGTCGGTGTCATCCAGGGGCTGGCGTCGGCCTACCTTGATCCGTTGGTGGGCGGGGCACTGGGCTCTGTCTTTCCTTTCATCATCATGCTTTTGATGTTGTTGATCCGTCCCACCGGCATGTTCGGCTGGAAAACCATTGAAAGGGTATGAGCATGGATCCCGCAGGTGTTTTCGCAACGTCGTTTGACCAAGACCAGGCGCTGGTCCGCACGCGAAGTCAGGCCGTGACGCTGGGCTTGTTCGTTATGTTCATGTTCGCTCTGCCGTGGATCGCCGACGCCCGTTCGGTGGCGGTGATGACGTCGATGCTGATCACCGCCGTGGTGGTGATCGGGTTGCAGATCAACACCGGTCTTGCCGGTCAGATCAACCTGGGCCAAGCGGCGTTCATGGGCGCGGGCGCGTACGCCACCGCGCTGCTAGCGACGAAGGGCGGTATGCCGTTCTGGATCGCGCTGCCAGTCGGTGGTGTGTGCGCCGCCTTGTTCGGTCTGATTTTTGGACTGGCTGCCGTCCGGATCAAGGGTTTCTATCTGGCGTTGACGACGATCGCGGCACAAATCCTGTTCCATTTCATGGTGCTGAACTTGCCCGCTGCCTGGATGGGTGGCTCCAACGGCATCACGGTCGAACCGGCGCGGCTGTTCGGCTGGGCGCTCGACACCGATGCAGCCGTCTACTACCTGTGTCTGGTGGTCGCCTGCATCATGATCGCGGGCGCCTATGGCGTGGCGCGCAGCCGCCATGGCCGGATCTTTGCCGCTGTTCGGGATGACGACGTCGCCTCCGGAATGATGGGCATCGACGTAGTGCGGACGAAGGCATTGGCTTTCCTGCTGGGCGCCTTCTACGCGGGCATCGGCGGCGGTTTGTGGGCGTACTACGTGCGCTTCGTCTCGATCGACCAGTTCACACTGATCCACTCTATCTGGTTCATCGCCATGGTCATTGTGGGCGGCATGGGATCGGTGACCGGCGCGCTGATTGGCGTATTCGTCATCCGGTTTGCTCAGGAATTCTTCACCAGCGTGGGCCCCTCCCTGGTTGAGAACTTCTCGTTCCTGAGTGGCGACGTGGTCTTCGCCGCGCTGAACATATTTCTGGGCGGCATCATCGCCGGCTTTCTGATTTTTGAGCCGCGTGGATTGATGCACCGGTGGAACATCCTTAAACGTTCCTACCGCATGTGGCCTTACCCCTACTGATGCCGAAACTTGCGGCCGTCCGCTGCGCTGGAGGACGGTTGATTCGTGTTGGACAGCGTGATCAAAACCAGGAGACTTGTGTGA
>JAZKIE010000306.1:0-2197 GCA_040385025.1 Pseudomonadota bacterium
ATGGTCGAGCCGGTGTAGAAGTCGTCGTTGTACTTGGCGTTGAACTCCTTCATCCATTTTTCCATCTGCCCACCCATGTTGTAGTGGTTGTAGGCGATCTGGTAGACACGCCCGGCGCCGTTCTGGCCCAGGGCGGTTGGCGTGCCTGTGACGCCGGCGTAGTAGGTGAAGAACTTGCCGTTGTAGCCGTTCTCGTTGGCGGCCTTGATCAGCAGCGAGAGGTCGGAACCCCAGTTGCCGGTGATCACGGTGTCGGCGCCCGAGGCCTTGATCTTGGCGATGTACGGTGCAAAGTCACGCGTTTGCGCCAGCGGGTGCAGGTCTTCGCCAACGACCTGGATGTCCGGACGCTTGCGCGCCAGCGACTCCTTGCCGAACTTCACGACCTGATGGCCGTGCGAGTAGTTCTGGTTCAGGAAATAGACTTTCTTGATGTCCGGCTGGCTGGCCATGAAGCTGGACATCGCCTCCATCTTCATCGATGTGTCTGCGTCAAAGCGGAAGTGCCAGTAGCTGCATTTGCTGTTGGTCAGGTCAGGGTCCACGGCGGAGTCGTTGAGGTACATCACCTCCTTGCCGGGATTGCGCGCATTGTGTTTTTCCACCGCGTCGGAAAGTGCCAGCGCGACAGATGAACCGTTGCCCTGGATGATGTAACGCGCGCCCTGGTCGATGGCGGCCTTCAGCGCATTCAGGCTTTCCGCCGGGCTGAGTTTGTTGTCGATGGTCGAGAACTCAAACTTCACGCCGGCCGGGTTGCCGGCGCCACTGAATTTTTCAGCAAAAAACTGGTAGCCCTTGGCCTGGCTGACGCCCACCGGCCCGAGCAGCCCGGTCAGGGGGTCAATCCTGACCACTTTGACGGTTTCGCCCTTCTGGGCAAAGGACATGCCAGCGGCCATCATCATGGCCGACGCTGCAACAATTTTCATGGTCAAGTTCATCAATGTCTCCTGGTTAACTGATAAAGGCAGAGTACAAGTTTTTGTGCGCTGCAGCGTAGGGGATTGCCCGTAAAAAAAAGTCTGGCTATCGCGCATGCGACAAGGCAGCTGCGGTCGGTGGATGCGTCATTCCGCAAGGCGGAATGACGCGGCGACTCAGGTGCCTGGCAAGGTGTAGTCCTTGAGTTGTTCGCGCAGCCGTGTCTTGAGCATTTTTCCGGTAGCCCCCAGCGGAATCGCATCGACAAACACCACATCGTCCGGAATTTGCCATTTGGCGGTTTTGCCTTCGTAAAACTTGATCAGCTCCTCGCGCGTGACCTCGGCGCCGGGCTTTTTCACGACAGCGATGATGGGGCGTTCATCCCATTTCGGGTGGCGCACACCGATGCAGGCGGCCATGGCCACCGCCGGATGCGCGACGGCGATGTTCTCGATGTCGATCGAGCTGATCCATTCGCCGCCGGACTTGATCACGTCCTTGCTGCGGTCGGTGATCTGCATATAGCCGTCGGGGTCGATGGTGGCCACGTCACCGGTCGGAAACCAGCCGTCCACCAGCGGATCGCCGCCCTCGCCCTTGAAATACTCAGAGACGATCCATGGGCCTTTCACATGCAGGTCGCCATAGGCCTTGCCGTCCCAGGCCAGCTCCTTGCCGTCCTCGCCGACGATTTTCATGTCCATGCCATAGATGGCCCGCCCCTGCTTGAGCCGGATCTTCATCTGCTCGTCTTTCGACATGCCCAAATGTTTGTTCTTCAGGGTGCAGAGTGTTCCGAGCGGCGACATTTCGGTCATGCCCCAGGCGTGCAGCACCTCCACCCCGTAGTCTTCCTGGAAGGCATGGATCATGGCCGGCGGGCAGGCCGAGCCGCCAATCACCGTGCGTTTGAGGGTGGAAAACTTCAGGCCTGCCGGCTTCATGTGACCCAGCATCATCTGCCAGACCGTGGGCACGCCCGCCGCGTAGGTCACCTTTTCGTTCTCGATCAACTCGTACACCGACTTGCCGTCCAGGCCGGGGCCGGGAAACACCAGCTTGGCGCCGGTCAGCGCGGCCGAGTAGGGAATGCCCCAGGCATTGACGTGGAACATGGGCACCACGGGAAGAATCGAGTCCCGTGCGCTCAGGCACATCACATCCGGCAGCGCCGCTGCATAGGCATGCAGGATGGTCGAGCGATGGCTGTACAGTGCGGCCTTCGGGTTGCCGGTGGTGCCGCTGGTGTAACACATGCTCGACGCCGAGT
>JAZKIE010000307.1:0-1940 GCA_040385025.1 Pseudomonadota bacterium
GGCTACATCAACGACTACCCGCTGGGCCGGCTCTGGCGCGATGCCAAGCTGTATGAGATCGGCGCCGGCACCAGTGAGATACGCCGCATGCTGATAGGCCGCGAGTTGTTTGCAGAAACCATGTGAGGCGGCGCAGGCCACAATAGCGTTTATGACTTCTTCCATCAACGATCTTTTCGTCCACAACCGCGCCTGGGCCGGGCAAATGGAGCGCGAGCGCCCCGGTTTTTTCACCAGCCTGGTCAAGCAGCAAAAGCCCAAGTACATGTGGATTGGCTGCTCCGACAGCCGTGTGCCGGCCAACCAGATCACCGGCCTGGAGCCGGGCGAGGTGTTTGTGCACCGCAACGTCGCCAACATCGTGGTGCACTCCGACCTCAATGCGCTGTCGGCGATCCAGTTCGCGGTGGACATGCTCAAGGTCGAACACATCATGGTGGTCGGGCATTACGGCTGCGGCGGTGTGCAGGCGGCACTGGACGGTTCGCGCATCGGCCTGGCCGACAACTGGATACGCCACATCCAGGACGTGCGGCACCGCCACCGGCAACTGCTGGACAGCCTGTCCGACGCGGTGCGCGCCGACGCGCTGTGTGACCTCAACGTGATCGAGCAGGTGGTCAATGTCTGCGTCAGCACCGTCATGGTCGACGCCTGGGCCAAGGGCCAGAAAGTCAGCATCCACGGCTGGGCCTTTGGTGTGCACGACGGGCTGTTGCAGGACCTGAAAATGACCATCGCTGACCCTGCGGAACTCGATGACTTCTACCGTGCGGCGGTTGAACGGGTTTGGGACACACGCCGCGCGTCATAAATCGAAACTTCCATGTTTCCGCAGCGCCTGGACTCGCCCCTCGCCTATGACGTCGCCAAGGCGATGATGGACGGCTTCAACCGGCACTACCAGTTGTTTCGCACCGAGTCGGCGCGCGCCAAACACCGTTTTGAAACCGCTGACTGGCACGGCCAGCAGCGTGCGCAGCGTGAGCGCATCGAGTTTTACGACCTGCGGGTGCGCGAAGCCTCGACGCGGCTGGAGCGTGAGTTCAAGGCCGGTGAGCAGGCCATGGACGTCTGGCACCAGATCAAGCTGCATTACATCGGCCTGCTGGTGAACCACCACCAGCCGGAGCTGGCCGAAACCTTTTTCAACTCGGTCACCACCAAAATCCTGCACCGCAGTTATTTTCACAACGACTTTATTTTTGTGCGGCCGGCGGTCAGCACCGAATACATCGAAAACGACGAGCTGGCCACGCGGCCGACCTACCGCGCCTACTACCCCCAGCGCGACACGCTGCACGAACACCTGGTTCGCATGGTCACTGACTTCGAACTTCATGTCGCGTTTGAAGACCTGGCGCGTGACGCCGCTTATGTGGTGGAAGAGCTGAACACGCGACTGGGCGACGTGAAGCTGCGCGCCAACTTCCAGATCCAGGTCTTGTCCAGCCTGTTTTTCAGGAACAAGGGCGCTTACATCGTCGGCAAGCTGATCAACGGGTTCAGCGAGCTGCCCTTTGCGCTGCCGCTGCTGCATGCCAAATCGGGCAAACTGGCGATTGACTCGGTGCTGATCGGCGAAGACGACCTGCTCATTCTCTTCAGTTTTGCACGCGCCTATTTCATGGTCGACATGGGCATTCCATCGGCTTACGTGCAGTTTTTGCGCGGCATGATGCCGCGCATGCCACGCGCTGAAATCTACAACGCGCTGGGCCTGGCCAAGCAGGGCAAGACGCTGTTCTACCGCGACTTTCTGTACCACCTGCGCCATTCGACCGACAAGTTTCGCAGCGCCCCCGGCATCAAGGGCATGGTCATGCTGGTGTTTGACCTGCCGTCGTTTCCCTATGTGTTCAAGGTCATCAAGGACTACTACCCGCCGCAGAAAGACACCACGCGCGAGCAGATCAAGGGCAAGTACCTGCTGGTCAAGC
>JAZKIE010000308.1:0-2527 GCA_040385025.1 Pseudomonadota bacterium
CCGCGCCGCACACCACCGACTTCGCCATCCTGTTCCTGCCGGTCGAAAGCCTGTATGCCGAGGTGCTGCGCCGGCCTGGCCTGATGGACGCGATCCAGCGCCAGCACCGCGTGACGCTGGCCGGCCCGACCACCTTGCTGGCCATGCTCAACAGCCTGCACATGGGTTTTCGCACGCTGGCGCTGGAGCAGCAGGCGTCCGAGGTCTGGAAGGTGCTGGGCGCGGTCAAGACCGAGTTTGAGCGTTATGGCGAATGGGTGGCGCGTATCAAGGAGCAGGTGGCCAAGGCCTCCGACACGCTGGACAAGGCCGACACCCGTGCCAAGCAGATGCGGCTGGCGCTGCGCAAGGTCGAGGCTTTGCCCGACGCCGAGTCCCAGGTGCTGCTGCCGCCGGTGGCCGACACCGATGCCCTTGACGATTGACTTCCACCCCACGATTTGCTACTGATTTGATAGCTATTGACGCAATCTGGATAGGGGCTGGAGCCCGATTTGATCACTCCTCATGACGCCTGAACTGGCCCGCCTGATCCTCGCGCAGGTCTGCCTGCACGCCTGCATGGCGGGCACCCGCATGGCCGCGCCGCTGCTGGCGCTGCGTGAGGGTTACAGCCCGGCGGCCGTCGGTGTGCTGCTCGCCATGTTTGCCCTGACGCAGGTGTTCCTGGCGCTGCCGGCCGGCCGTTTTGCCGACCGCCATGGCCTCAAGCGCCCCATCGGTTACAGCGTGATGGCCGCCATGCTGGGCGCCGGTATGGCGGTCGCCTTCCCGGTGTTCCCGGTCCTCTGCCTGGCGGCGCTGCTGACCGGGGGGGCCACCGGGGCGGCCGTCATTTCGCTGCAGCGCCACGTCGGGCGCGCGGCGGTCGGTGCGCTGCAACTGCGGCGCGTGTTCAGCTGGCTGTCTATCGGCCCGGCAGTGTCCAACTTCATCGGCCCCTTCGCCGCCGGCCTGCTGATCGACCATGCGGGCGCCTTGCCCAACAGCACCACCGGTTACCGCGCCGCGTTTTTTCTGATGGCGGTGCTGCCGCTGGCCTGCTGGCTGCTGGTGCGGCCGACCCGCGAACTGCCCCCCGTGACGGTAGCGCCGGGCAGCGTGCCGGCCAGTGCCTGGGGCCTGTTGCGCGACCCGGCCTTTCGCCGGCTCATGCTTGTCAACTGGTTTTTGTCGTCCTGCTGGGATGTGCACACCTTTGTGGTGCCGGTGCTGGGTTTTGAAAAAGGCATCAGCGCCTCGGTCATCGGTTCCATTTTGGGCGCGTTTGCCGTGGCTGCTGCCGCCATCCGCATGGTCATGCCGCTGCTGGCCGCGCACCTGCGCGAGTGGCGCGTGCTGGTGGGCGCGATGCTGATGACCGCCGTGCTGTTTGGCGCCTACCCCTTCATGGGCACGGCGCTGGGCATGGGTGTGTGTTCGGTGCTGCTGGGTTTTGCGCTGGGCACGGTGCAGCCCATGATCATGAGCATGCTGCACCAGATCACGCCCGAACATCGCCACGGCGAGGCCCTGGGCCTGCGCCTGATGGCCATCAACGCGTCAAGTGTGCTGATGCCCATGTTGTTCGGCACCATGGGCGCGGTGATCGGCATTGCGGGCGTGTTCTGGGCCACCGGCGCTGTGGTCGGCGTCGGCGCGCGCGCGGCCTGGCGGCTCAAAAACGACTAGAGCTGATAAAAGGTCTTGATCGCGTCCCAGGCCACCTGCGGGTCGTCGACATATTCGAAGAGCTTCAGGTCTTCCGGCGAAATCGCGCCTTCCTCGATCAGCACATCAAAGTTGAGCAGGCGTTTCCAGTAATCGGAGCCGAACAGGATGATGGGCACCGGCTTGGCCTTGCGGGTTTGCACCAGCGTGATGACCTCGAACAGCTCGTCGAGCGTGCCGAAACCGCCGGGAAACGCCACCAGCGCCTTGGCGCGCATCATGAAATGCATCTTGCGCAGCGCGAAGTAGTGGAACTTGAAGCTCAGCGAGGGCGTCACGTAGGGGTTGGAGCTTTGCTCATGCGGCAGCGCGATGTTCAGGCCCACGGTGGGTACACCCATCTCGTGCGCGCCGCGGTTGGCGGCTTCCATGATGCCGGGGCCGCCGCCGGTGCAGATAAAGAGTTGCTCGGCCGGCGGACGGTGTTTGCTGTGGGTCGCCACCAGGCGGCCAAAAAGCCGTGCCTGCTCGTAATACACCGCGTTGCGCACATGGCGCTCGGCCAGCGCCAGCGCCTGCGTGTCGCCGCTTTCGCGGGCCAGCTTCAGGGCTTGCTCAGCCTGCTCGGGCGCCGGGAAACGCGCGCTGCCGAACACCACGATGGTGTTTTCTATGCCCTGCGCCAGTTGCTCCATGTCGGGCTTGAGCATCTCGAGCTGGAAGCGGATGCCGCGTGTTTCGCGGCGCAGCAAAAACTCCGGGTCGGCAAACGCGAGCCGGTAGGCGTCGGCCTGCAGCGGATTGCCCTGGTCGGCCATGGATTGCAGTTCGGCCCAGGCGTCGGCGAGCCGGTTTTCGTTGAGGTCTTGTGTGTTTT
>JAZKIE010000309.1:0-13224 GCA_040385025.1 Pseudomonadota bacterium
AGCTATCAATTAAATAGCAAATTACAGCTTGGCCAGCCGCTCCAGCGCCATGTTCAGCGTCTCATCCTTCTTCGCAAAACAGAAGCGCACGACACGCTGGTCGAAACCATTGCCGTAAAACGCCGACAGCGGAATGGCGGCAACGCCGATCTCGGTGGTCAGCCATTTGCAGAAGTCGGCTTCACCGAGGTCGCTGACCTCCGAGATGTCCACACACTGGAAGTAGCTGCCTTCGCTGGGCAGCAGCTTGAAGCGGGTGTTCGCCAGGCCGGCGCGAAACAGGTCGCGTTTGCGCTGGTAAAACGCCGGCAAGTCCAGGTAGGGGCCGGCGTCCGCCATGTAGGCGGCCAGTGCGTGCTGCACCGGCGTGTTGACGGTGAAGACATTGAACTGGTGCACCTTGCGGAATTCGGCTGTCAGCGCTGCCGGCGCTGCCACATAACCGACCTTCCAGCCGGTGACATGGTAGGTCTTGCCGAAGCTGCTGACGATGAAGGCGCGTGCCGCCAGGCCGGGGAAACGCGCGGCGCTTTCATGGACGCGGCCCTGCGCGGCGTCGAAAACCATGTGTTCATAAACCTCGTCGCTGATCAGCAGCACCTCGGTCGGTGCCAGCATCTCCTGCAGGCGCAGCATGTCCTCGCGGGTCCAGACGGTGGCGCTGGGGTTGTGCGGCGAGTTGATGAGGATGGCGCGGGTCTTGCCGTTGATGGCGGCGGCGATCTTGTCAAAGTCCGGCCGGAAGCTGCCGGGCACCAGCGGGACGCGCACGGCGATGCCGCCGGCCAGTTCGATGTTGGGCACATAGCTGTCGTAGCAGGGCTCCAGCACGATGACTTCATCACCGGGGTGCACCACGGCCAGGATGGCGGTGATGATGGCCTGGGTGGCGCCGGCCGTGATGGTGATTTCGCTGCCGGCGTCATAGCTGCGGCCGTGCAGCTTTTGCAGCTTGGCGGCGACGGCTTCGCGCAGCACCGGCACACCGGTCATGGGCGGGTACTGGTTCAGGCCGCGCGTCATGGCGTCGGTGACCGCACCCACCAGCCTGGGGTCGCAGTCAAAGTCGGGGAAGCCCTGGCCCAGGTTGACGGCGCCTTTTTCGGACGCCAGGGTCGACATCACGGTGAAGATGGTCGTGCCAACCGCCGGCAGCTTGGTTTGCAGGGTCGGGGTGTAGTCGCTCGCAGTTGTGGTGTTCATGGGCTCAAGGGTCGATGTCGTTGTGGCGCCGGCTCATGGCGCGGGTGATCTCGGTGCGGTCCAGCTTGTCGCTCAGCAGCTCGACAAACTTGTAGACAAAGTTGCGCAGGTAAGCGCTGCGTTTGAAGGCCACGCGGGCGACGTTGACGCCGAACAGCTCCCCAGCCGGTCGCGCCAGCAGATCGCTGTTGGTGCCGTCGTCCTTGAGCGCCATTTCGGCCACGATGCCTATGCCCAGGCCCAGGCGCACATAAGTCTTGATCACGTCCGAGTCAATCGCTTCGAGCGCGATGCGCGGCTGCAGACGCTTGGCCGCGAAAGCCTGGTCCACCTTGGTGCGGCCGGTGAAGGACGGGTGGTAGGTGATCAGCGGCTGTTCGGCCAGGTCTTCCAGCGTGATGTGTTCCTGCCTGGCCAGCGGATGGTCCAGCGGCATCACCAGCATGTGCTGCCATTCGTAGCAGGGCAGGGTGACGAGTTCTTCGTACTGCGCCAGCGATTCGGTGGCAATGCCGACTTCCGCCACCTCGTCGATCAACATGCGCGCGACCTGGTCGGGCGAGCCCTGGTGCAGGCTGACGTTGACCTTGGGAAAGGCTTCGCGCAGTTTCGCCACCGGCACCGGCAACACATAACGCGCCTGGGTGTGGGTGGTGGCAATCGACAAGGTGCCGTTGTCCTGGGCCGAGAACTGCTCGCCGATGCGGCGCAGGTTGCCGACCTCGCGCAGGATCACCTCGATGCTTTTGATGACGTGTTCACCCGGCTCGGTCACGCGTTTGAGCCGTTTGCCGTGGCGCGCAAAAATCTCAACCCCCAACTCCTCTTCCAGTTCGATGATGGCCTTGGAGACGCCGGGCTGCGAGGTGTGCAGGGAACGCGCGGTTTCGGTGAGGTTGAGGTTGCGCCGGACGGCTTCCTGGACAAAGCGAAATTGGTGAAGATTCATATGCTATTTGGGCTAATTGTTTACTTTATTATGCCCGTATGCGGCTAACGAAATGCGAAATTGTGGCGAGATTGATAAATTCGCCTGCCTCCCAGCATGCCCTGTCCCGGCGGTCAGGAAAGGGCGATGCTGGCCATCAAATCGGTCAGTTGCGGGTATTCGCCGGCGGCCGGCATCAACTCGACCACCAGTTCGGGGTACTGGGTGCGCAACTGGGCCACCAGGCGCGGCAGATCCTCGCGCGCATGTTTGCCGACGCCCAGAAATAGCGGAAACACCCTGAGCTGCCGGGCGCCCGCAGCGATCAACTCCCCAGCAGCCTGGGCCAGGTCGGGGGTGCTTAATTCCAGGTAGGCACAGCAGACCAGCGCGCTGCTGTCGCGAGCCCGGATGACTTCAGCCACCGCTTCGATCGGCACATGCCACAGCGGGTCGCGCGAGCCGTGCGCGAACAAAATGATGCCGCGCCTGTCCATCAACGCCTCAGCACCAGCCAGCCAAAGGCCCCAAGCGAGATCGCCATATAGAGCAAGCCTGGAGCGGCCGCAGCGAGCCAGGGCCGCCAGCTCTGCAAGTTGCCGATATAGCCAAACACGTTGTTGAGCAGGAAGAAGCTGATGCCGATCATCACGCCGCCGAACACGTAGCCGGCGATACCGCCGCTGCGAAAGTGCAGGTAGGCAAAAGGCAGGGCCAGCACCACCATCACCAGGCAACTGAGCGGGTAAAAGACCTTTTTCCAGAATTCGATCTCGTAACGCTGGGCGGTCTGGCCGTTGGCGTTCAGGTGGCGGATGTAGGTGAACAGGTCAATCGTGCTCATGCGTTCGGGCTTGAGCACGGCGACCGAGACCATCTCGGCACTGATGTCAGTCGGCCAGCGATAGCCTTCGATCTTGGTGATGGTGATCTTGGCGGAGTCCCGGCCGGTGTCGGTGGGCGTGGCCTGTCCGGCCCTGACGGTGAAGTCGGTGCGGGTGCCCCCCTCGAATTGCCACGACGCATCAGCCGCAAACCGGGCAAGCGGTGACTGCGTGATGGACACCAGCAAGCCCTTGTTGTCGAACTCGAAAACGCGCACGGCCTGCATCTCGTTGTTGGACGACAGCGCGCCGACATTGACCACATAGCTGTTGTAGGGCTGCTTTTCCTTGAGCCAGGCACCGGTCTGGCCGATGGTGATGCGGCCCTGGTAACGCGCCTTGAGCAATTGGGCGCTGCGGTCGGCGGCAGGGGCCAAATAGTCGCCAATGGAAAAACACAGGATGGTAAAAAATGCCCCCAGGGTCAGCAGCAGGCGCAGGGCGCGCCAGGGCTCCAGGCCGCTGGTGCGCAAGATGGTGTACTCCGAGCTTTGCGCCAGCCGCGCCATCACAAAGATGGTGCCAATCAGCACCGAGATCGGCACCAGCTCGTACAGGTGACTGGGAATCAGCAGCGCCACATAGAGCAGTGCATGCCGGATCTGGTAGGTGTTTTCGTCCGAACTGATCGCACCTGCGGCGTTTTTGCCGAGGTACTGCAACTCGTCCACCAGGTCAAAAAAGAAGAACAGCGCGAGAAAGCCGGCCGCCACAAAGGCGATGGAGCCCAGCACCTCGCCATAAATCAGGCGGCGAATGGTTTTCACGCAGTTCCCTTTTTGCTTTCCTGCCGGTTCGCCTGGCGTTTGCGTTGCCGGCTGGCCGCCCCCTTGAAAGTCCAGTTCAGGTGACGCTTGGACAGCCAGGCCAGTGCCACCAGCAGGGCGCCGCCGTGCAAGGCAAGCACGAAGGGGCCGAAATTGGCAACGCCGACGGTGATCCAGCTCTGGCCCAGGTTCAGCAGGTTGTGATAGACCACAAAGGTAAACAGCACAAAGATCAGGTTGCCGCTGCGTCCCGCGCGCGGGTTCACGCTGGCCAGCGCCAGGGCGATGACGACAAAGTTGATGGCCGCCAGCGCCATGCCCAGCCGCCAGGCCAGCTCACCCTGGTTGCCACGCGTGGGCGTGCGCAACAGCTCCCGGGTGGATTTGGATTTTTCGGGCACGTTGGCGCCATTGATCAACGCGCTGTCACCGGCCTTGCTGCCGTATTCCTCGAATTCGGTGATTTTCAGGGCCGACTTGCCTATCGTGCTCTCCAGCCGCTGGCCATTGTCGAGCAACAAAAACTGGGAATTGCCTATGGTTTCAATGCGACCGGCGCGCGCCGTGGTGACCGAGTTTTTGCCTTTTTCTGTCGACGCAATAAACACGTTGTTGCTGGTCTTGCCCTCTGAGGTGTCGCGGTCGATGAAGAAAACCCGGTTGCCGCTGGACGACTCCTGGAACTGGCCGGGCGAGACGCGCTCCAGGTCGCCGCGCTGCTCGTAGCGGTCTTTCATGTCCTGGGCCTGCTGGTTGGACCAGGGCCAGACAAACACCGACATCACGGTGATCACCAGCAACACCGGCCAGGCAAACCGGAACAGTGGCACCAGGAAGAGGCCCAGGCCGCGGCCGCTGACGAACCAGACCACCATTTCACTGTCGCGGTACATCCGCGACAGGGTGCTGACCATGGCGACAAACAGCGACAGCGTCAGGATGATGGGCAGGCGCCCGAGCGCCGTGTAACCCATGACCATCATCACGTCCTGCGGGTTGACGCTGCCGCGCGAGGCCTGGCCCAGCGTCCGGATCAGGATGATGGTGATCACAATGGTCATCAAAACCACAAGGGTCGCCCCGAAACTGCGCGCCAACTCTTTGCGGATCGAAGATTGGAATAACATTGCCTGAAACTGTGCCTTTTTTCGCTGACAACCAACGCTTGCTAACGGCGCTTGCCGCGCCCAATCCCCAATTATGGACTTTGAACTCAAAACCCTGACTCCTGCGCGCATTTGCGCTGAAAAATGTGACGCGCTGATCGTGCTTGTCAGCGGGGCCGCGGTCTCCGGCAGCGACGCCGTGTCCACCCTGGCGGCAGGTGCGCTCAAGTCCGGGGACTTCGAGAGCAAGGCCGGCAAGCTGCTCAGCGCCTACCGCCCGCAGGGCATCAGTGCCACCCGGGTGCTGCTGGCCGGTGCCGGCGATGGCAGCACCAAAAGCATCCGGACGGCCGTGCATGCGGCGATGGCAGCGCTGAAAACCACCAATGTCCGGCGTGTGTTGCTGAGCCTGGTCGGCTTGCCCAAGGCGGACCATGAATCCGTTCGTGCTGCGGTGCTGGCCTGTGCCGATGCCTGCTATGTTTACAGCACCACCAAATCGAAACCGGCTGAACAAAAGCTGCAACGGGTGGTGCTGGTCGTGTCCAGCCTGGCTTCAAGCCGCGCCGGTTTTGACAAGGGCGTGGGCTTGTCCAAAGGCCTGGCGCTGACCCGCGAGTGGGCAAACCGTCCTGCCAACCATGCGACCCCGACCTTGCTGGGGCAGGCCGCCAAAGAGCTCGGCAAGCTGCCGGGTATCAAGGCCGAGGTGCTCGGACCCAAAGAAGTGGCCAAACTCGGCATGGGCTCGTTCATGGCCGTTGCCCGCGGCTCGGAAGAACCGCTGCGTTTTATCGTGCTGCGCTACGACGGCGGCACAAAAACCGAGGCACCGGTGGTGCTGATCGGCAAGGGCATCACGTTTGACACCGGCGGCATTTCCATCAAGCCGGCCGCCGAGATGGACGAGATGAAGTACGACATGGGTGGCGCTGCCAGCGTGCTGGGCACTTTCCGGGCCCTGGCGGAGCTGCAACCGGCGCTCAATGTCATCGGACTGATTCCGGCCTGCGAGAACATGCCAGACGGCCGCGCCGTCAAGCCCGGCGACGTGGTGACCAGCATGAGCGGGCAGACCATCGAAATCCTCAACACCGACGCCGAAGGCCGTCTCGTGCTGTGCGACGCGCTGACGTATGCCGAGCGCTTCAAGCCCCGCGCCGTGGTGGATATCGCCACCCTGACCGGCGCCTGCGTGATCGCGCTGGGCGGCGTGCGCAGCGGCCTGTTTTCCAGCGACGACGCGCTGGCCCAGTCACTGGCTGCAGCCGGCGACAGCTCGCTGGACCTGTGCTGGCGCATGCCGCTGGACGACGAGTATGCCGATGGCCTGAAGACCCATTTTGCCGATGTGGCCAACGTGGCTGGCCGCGCCGGTGGCGCCATCACGGCGGCCAAGTTCCTGCAGCGTTTTGCCGCCAAGTTCCCGTGGGCACACCTGGACATTGCCGGCACGGCCTGGAAAAGCGGTGCCGCCAAGGGATCGACCGGCCGGCCGGTGCCGCTGTTGGTGGACTTTCTGCTCGGCCAGGTCCAGCCTGCCAGGCCAGCGCCCAAAAAGCGCGTCAGTTCACGCGCATGACCGAAGTCGCTTTCCATTTCAACGTGCCGGACAAGCTGCAGTACAGCTGCCGCCTGCTGCGCAAAGCCTGGGGCAGCGGGGCGCGTGTGGTGGTGACGGGCGAAGCGGACACATTGCGCCGGCTGGACCAGTTGCTCTGGACCTTTTCCGCGCTGGAATTCGTGCCACATTGCCAGCTGGACGCACCGGCAGCGACAGTGGCCGCCACGCCCGTGCTGCTGGCCGGCGCACTGGATGCCTGTCCGCATCACGAGGTGCTGGTGAACCTCGGGCAGGAGGTGCCCGCCGGTTTTGAGCGCTTCGAACGTTTTATCGAACTGGTCACGCTGGCCGATGAAGACAGGGCAGCGGCGCGTCATCGCTGGAAGCATTACACCGACCGCGGCTACGCGATGAAACGCCATGATCTGGCCCGGGAGGTCAGGGCATGAACCGCTCCGCGCCGCCGCAGCGTTTTGTGCCCACGCTGACAGAAGTTGTTCAGCCGGCGCAGCCTGAAGACCTCGCTGCGGATGCCCCGGCTGCCAGTGGGCCTGACGTGAAGAATCTTCAGGAACAGATGGTTCATCGCGTGATGCAGCGTGTGGACCTGACGCTGGACCGTCTGCTGCGCGAGACCGTGGGGCGGCTGGTGCTGGAACATACCCAGGCGCTGGCCCCCAGTCTGCGCGACGAGATTGAGATCGTTGTGCGCCAGTCGGTCAACCAGGCCTTTGAACAGGAATTGGCCAGCCAGTGGACCGAACGGTCATAGGGCTTGGCTGGCCGTCGCCGAAAGTAACCATTTGTATGACAGGTTTGCCGTTTTGGGCCAGAACGCACCCTGCGCAAACTCATACAAAAGGACCCTAGGGCAGCTTGCTATGGTGCAGGCGTGAAAATTGCGATATGTTCGGTGCCGTTGAGCAAAAAAAACTGTTCTCAACCTTTAACGATAATTTCCTAATTGGAGTGTTTATGCAAATGAAATGGACTGCGGTCGCTTTGGCCGCCACCCTGGTAGTTGCCTGCGGTAAAAAAGAGGAAGCCGCACCCGCTGCCACCGCACCTGCTGCGCCCGTCGCTGCGGCTCCTGCCGGTGATACGCTCGTTGTCAAGATCGGCCACGTTGCCCCCGTTTCAGGCGCACAAGCCCACTATGGCAAAGACAATGAAAATGGCGTGCGCATGGCCATTGAAGACCTGAACAAACAGGGCGTCATGATTGGCGGCAAAAAAGCCACTTTTGAAATCGTCGCCGAAGATGATGCAGCTGATCCAAAACAGGGCACTGCAGCCGCACAAAAACTGTGCGACTCCAAAGTTGCAGGCGTTGTCGGCCACCTCAATTCAGGCACCACCATTCCTGCATCCAAGGTCTACAACGACTGCGGTATTCCCCACGTCACCGGTGCGGCCACCAACCCGGATCTGACCAAGCCCGGCTACAAGACCACCTACCGCATCATTGCCAATGACCTGGCACTGGGCGCTGGCCTGGCGTTTTATGCCGCAGACAAGCTTCAGCTGAAAAAAGTCGCCATCATCGACGACCGCTCGGCTTACGGCCAGGGCGTCGCCGACATCTTCAAGAAAACCGCCAAGGAAAAAGGCATGACCGTGGTGGACGAGCAGTTCACCACCGACAAGGCCACCGACTTCATGGCCATCCTGACCGCCATCAAGGCCAAGGGCCCTGACGCCGTGTTCTACGGCGGCATGGATCCGCAAGCCGGCCCGATGCTGCGCCAGATGGAGCAACTCGGCATGAGCAAGGTCAAGTACTTCGGCGGCGACGGCATCTGCACCTCCGAGATCGCCAAGCTTGCCGGTGGCGCCAAGACCCTCGACAACGTGATTTGCGCCGAAGGTGGTGCATCGCTGGCCAAAATGCCAGGCGGCGCCGAGTGGAAGAAGCGTTACGACGAGAAGTACCCGAACCAGTTCCAGGTCTACAGCCCGTACACCTACGACGCGACTTTCGTGCTGGTTGACGCGATGAAACGCGCCAACTCCATCGACCCGAAGGTTTACACCCCCGAACTGATCAAGACCAGCTTCAAAGGCGTGACCACCACCATCGAGTTCCAGCCCAACGGCGAGTTGAAGAACCCGGCCATCACCTTGTACAACTACAAGGAAGGCAAGAAAACCGCTCTGGAATAAATTTCTGCAGCCCAGCAAAAAGCCACCGCGAGGTGGCTTTTTTTTGGCTGCCTGGCTGTCAATCCGGCGATTTGACCGATGGCTTCTCCGGCGGCACGCGGCTCTCCAGCATGACCATCACCTGTTGCGCCATGAACTGCAGGGTTTCCAGTTGTTTTGCATCGAGCTGCCGGGGCACGGTGTCAATCACGCAGATGGCGCCCATGGAGTGCCCGGATTGGGTCAAGAGCGGCGCACCGGCGTAAAACCGGATGTTGGGGTCGCCGGTGACCAGCGGATGCGTGGCAAACCGCTGATCCTTGGCCGTGTCCTCAATCACCATGACCTCATGCGGTGCCAGCAGGGCATGGGAGCAAAAGCTGTTTTCCCGCGGCAACTCCTGCACCTGTATGCCGACACGGGATTTGAACCACTGCCGTTCATGGTCACTCAGGGAGATCAGCGCCATGGGTGTTCCGCACATATCGGCGGCCAGCCTGGTGATGTCGTCATAGGCCCGCTCTTCCGGGGTGTCCACCACGTGCAGGCGATCAAGCGCGTCTTGCCGCAGCTTCTCCGCTTCGTCTCTTTCGGCCATGAAACACCCTTTGTTGTGGTTGTTGAAGTCTACAGGGCTGTGAAACAAGAGCCGGCGTTCAAAGCCCTGTTTGTTTGTAAGACACGGTCGATTCAGGCACAAAAAAACCCAGACAGGCTGGGTTTTCAGGAGTTTTTACCACCGTGTTGGAAACTCACGGCAACAGAGACTTTTGGCGGAAGAGGCGGGATTCGAACCCGCGGTGGGTATAACCCCACGCACGCTTTCCAGGCGTGTGACTTAAACCGCTCATCCACCCTTCCGCGAAGCCTTAGATTGTAGCAGTGAGTAGGCGGCGCCTGGCGGGCCTTTAGTGCAGCGCGCTGTGAAAGCGATGTTTTTCAAGTTGGGCCAGGGTGACAAACTCGAGGGCCCGGGTGTGGGTGGATTCCAGCACCACAGGCGGCGCAAAGCCAGCTTCCAGCGCCTCGCGCCAGCGATTGGCACACAGGCACCAGCGGTCACCCGGCTGGAGGCCGGCAAAGCGGTAGGCCGGCCGGGGTGTTGAGAGGTCGTTGCCGCGTTCCGCAGAAAACCCGAGAAATTCGCGGGTCACCCGCACGCACACCAGGTGCGAACCGAGGTCGGACGCGTCGGTGTTGCAGCAACCATCCCGGAAGTAGCCCGTCAACGGGTCGTAGGAGCAGGGGACCAGCTCGGTGCCCAGCACATTCCTGGCGCTGATGTTGCTCGTGTCGCTCATGGTGTTGCCGGCTGCGGGTTCAGGCTTTGCTGGTGGACTGCACCATTTTCATGGCCGAGGCGACCAGGGCCGAGACCTCCGTCATGTTGCTGGGCACGATCAGCGTGGTGGTGGCGTCGGCGGCGACGCGTGAATAGGCTTCGACGGCTTTTTCGGCCACCTTGAGCTGCACCGCCATTTCGCCGCCGGGCTGGCGGATCGCGGCGGCCACCACCTCGATGGCCCGCGCATTGGCTTCGGCCACGGCCGTGATGGCGGAGGCTTCACCCTGGGCGTTGTTGATGGCCGCGAGTTTTTCGCCTTCCGAGCGGGCGATGAAGGCCTCGCGCTCGCCGGTGGCGATGTTGATTTGTTCCTGGCGGCGGCCTTCGGAGGCGGCGATCAGTGCACGTTTTTCGCGCTCGGCGGTGATCTGCGACTGCATCGCGTGCAGGATTTCTTTCGGCGGTGTCAGGTCCTTGATTTCATAACGCAGCACCTTCACCCCCCAGTTCAGCGCGGCCTCGTCGATGGCGGCCACCACCTGGGCGTTGATGATGTCACGCTCTTCAAAGGTCTTGTCGAGCTCGAGCTTGCCGATGACCGACCGCAGCGAGGTCTGGGCCAGTTGCGTGACGGCGACGATGTAGTTGGACGAGCCGTAGCTGGCGCGCATCGGGTCGGTCACCTGGAAGTACAGGATCCCGTCGACCTGGAGCTGGGTGTTGTCGCGCGTGATGCAGACCTGGCTGGGCACATCAAGCGGGATTTCCTTGAGCGAGTGTTTGTAGGCGACGCGGTCGATGAAGGGAATCAGAAAATTGAGACCCGGTGTCAGGCTGCCGTGGAATTTACCCAGCCGCTCAACCACCCAGGCGTTTTGCTGGGGCACAACCTTGATGCTGCGCGCGATAAAAATGACGGCAATCACCAAAATGACGAGTGCAATTTCCATGAAATTCTCCGTTTAGACAAAAAATAGCCGCTGCAATCAGGGGCCGGGAATGTGGGCGGTCAAACCTTGTCGACCACCAGGCGGTTACCGTTCAATTGCCGGACTTTGAACAGTCCTGGCTGAGGTGAGGTTTCGGGCTCTGCGAGCTCCACGGTCCACTGGGCACCTCGGTATTTGACGCTGGCGGTGGCGTCTTCATTCCATTGCTGCACATGCACGGTCTCGCCAATGTCCATCTGCACATCGCGGTTGGCATGGGCCGCAGCGGGCTTGGGGTCCTGGCTGCGCTTGAAGTGCCAGGCCACGACCGCGCCGCCGCCGACGATGGCGGAAACCACAATTTGCACCATCACCGATGCGCCCAGATGAGCCGCCAGTGCGCCGGCAATCATGCCCACGGCCAGCATCAAGAGGTAGAAGGTACCGGTGACCAGCTCCAGGGCCACAGCCCCGCCCGCCAGCAACCACCAGATGGTTGATTCGCTCATGATCGAGTTCCTCCCTGCGTTTCGTAAAAGCCACATTTTGGGCCAGAAGCGTGATTTGGCAAGCTTAACCCGGCTCAGGTGAGGCCAAGCCGGCTCGCTGTTCATCAAATATCCTTACACTTCGGCCCTGATTCGATTTTTTTGGCAGTTCCAGGCAAAGGCCTCTTGATGAAATTCCGCTTTCCCATCGTCATCATCGACGAAGACTTCCGCTCTGAAAACACCTCCGGCCTGGGCATACGCGCGCTGGCCCAGGCGATTGAGACGGAAGGCTTCGAGGTGCTGGGTGTCACCAGTTATGGCGACCTGTCGCAGTTTGCCCAGCAGCAAAGCCGCGCCAGTGCCTTCATTTTGTCGATTGACGACGAAGAGTTCACGCCCGGCCCGGACCTCGACCCGGCCGTTTTGAACCTGCGCCACTTCATCGAGGAAGTGCGGCGCAAGAACCTGGACGTGCCGATTTACGTCTATGGCGAGACCAAGACCTCACGCCACATCCCCAACGACATCCTGCGTGAGCTGCACGGCTTCATCCACATGTTCGAGGACACGCCGGAGTTCGTGGCGCGCCACATCATCCGCGAGGCCAAGAGTTACCTCGAAGGCGTGCAGCCGCCGTTTTTCAAGGCCTTGCTGGACTACGCCGAAGACGGCTCCTATTCCTGGCATTGCCCGGGGCATTCGGGCGGCGTGGCCTTTTTGAAAAGCCCGGTCGGGCAGATGTTCCACCAGTTTTTTGGCGAGAACATGCTGCGCGCCGACGTGTGTAATGCGGTCGAAGAACTGGGCCAGTTGCTGGACCACGATGGCCCGGTCGGCGCGTCCGAGCGCAATGCCGCGCGTATCTTCAATGCCGACCACTGTTTTTTCGTGACCAACGGCACCTCGACTTCTAACAAGATGGTCTGGCACCACACGGTGGCGCCGGGTGACGTCGTCGTGGTGGACCGCAACTGCCACAAGTCCATCCTGCACGCCATCATCATGACCGGGGCGATTCCCGTGTTCCTGAAACCGACGCGCAACCATTTCGGCATCATCGGCCCGATCCCGAAGGAAGAGTTCGAGCAGGCCTCGATCCAGGCCAAGATCAAGGCCAATCCTTTGCTCAAGGGCGTGGACGCCAAAAAGGTCAAGCCGCGCGTGCTGACCATCACGCAGTCCACCTACGACGGTGTGCTCTACAACACCGAAACCATCAAGGGCATGCTCGACGGCTACGTCGAGAACCTGCATTTCGACGAAGCCTGGCTGCCGCACGCCGCCTTCCATCCGTTTTACGGCAGCTACCACGCGATGGGCAAAAAACGCGCGCGTCCGAAGCAGGCCATGGTCTATGCGACCCAGTCCATCCACAAGTTGCTGGCCGGCATCAGCCAGGCCAGCCACGTGCTGGTACAGGACTCGCAGACCGTCAAGCTGGACCGGCACCTCTTCAACGAGGCCTTCCTGATGCATACCTCGACCTCCCCGCAGTACAGCATCATTGCGAGCTGCGACGTGGCCGCCGCGATGATGGAGCCGCCCGGCGGCACCGCGCTGGTGGAGGAAAGCATTGCCGAAGCGCTGGACTTCCGCCGTGCCATGCGCAAGGTTGATGAGGAATACGGCGACGACTGGTGGTTCAAGGTCTGGGGCCCGGACAAGCTGGTTGACGAAGGCATAGGCCGCTCGGAAGACTGGATCATCAAGGGCGAGTCCAAAAACGCCAAAGCCGGTGTCAACTGGCACGGCTTCGGCAAGATGGCCACCGGCTTCAACATGCTGGACCCGATCAAGTCGACCATCGTCACGCCCGGCATGGACCTCAACGGCAAGTTCTCCAAGACCGGCATCCCGGCCAGCATCGTGACCAAGTTTCTGGCCGAACACGGCGTGGTGGTGGAGAAAACCGGCCTGTACAGCTT
>JAZKIE010000310.1:0-2011 GCA_040385025.1 Pseudomonadota bacterium
TGTTTGCGCACCAGCACCGAATACACCGCCCAGCAGGTGGACGCGCTCAAAAACAGCAGGTCGCCCTTCCAGACCTCGCTGCCTTCGTCGGTCCAGGCGCGCAGCAGGCTGGCGCCCCCGACCAGCACGTCGCCGAGAAAAATCAGGCCCAGGCCCATGGCACGCACCGGTGTCACGCGGTCTTTCAGGATCAGCACCGCCATCAGCGTGGTGCTCAGCGGCAAGGTGCCGGGCAGCAGCACCGAGGCGTGCGCGGCCGGCGCGAAATAAAAGCCGCTGTAGGCCAGGCAGGCGTAACCGATGCCGCCGACCAGGCCAATCAGCGCGGTGAGTTTGAAGCCCAGCGGCGACAGGCCCAGCCAGCTCGGCGGCGCCACGCCGGGGGCAGCATCACGCGCGCGTTTCCACACCAGCCAGGCGCCCCAGGGCAGCAGCACCAGCGCGGCGCCGGCAAAACGCAGCAGGCAGATGTCCAGCGGCGTGAGGTTGCGGTGCGCGGTGGCGCGGGCAATCACGATGAAGGAGGTCCAGATGGCGACGGTCACGATGGCAGCGAGCACGCCGACCGTCTTGGGAGAAAAACGCATGCCCTGATTATCCGGGCAAGCTGGTCCCGCAAGGATAATCAGGGCATGCTCGTGAATCCCCTTCCTGCCCGGCTGCTGCTGGCCGCCGCGCTGGCCCTGCTGCCGGCATGGGCGCTGGCCCAGAAGGCCACGGCCGCCAAACCAGCCAAGCCGGTGCTGCCGGCGGCAATCAGCAAGGCCCTGACCCGTGCCCAGGTCCCCACGGATGCCGTGACGCTGCTGGTGGTGGACGCTGCGGGCAAGCAGCCGCCACGCCTGGCCCACCGCGCCGCCGAGCCCATGAACCCGGCCTCGGTCATGAAGCTGGTGACCACCTACGCGGCGCTGGACCTGCTGGGCCCCGACTTCACCTGGAACACCCGCGTGCTGATGGATGGCAACGTGTCCGACGGCGTGTTGCGCGGCAACCTGATCGTGCGCGGCGGCGGCGACCCCAAGATGGTGGTGGAACGCCTGCAGGCCCTGCTGGCGCAAATCCAGTACAGCGGCGTGAAAGTGGTGCGCGGCGACATCGTGCTGGACCGCAGCGCCTTCCAGGCGGCGGCACAGGACGCCGGCGAGTTCGACGGCGAGCCGCTGCGGCCTTACAACGCCAGCCCCGACGCGCTGCTGATCAACTTCAAGTCGCTGGTGATGCGTTTCACGCCGGATCCGCTGAACAACCGGGCGCTGGTGGCGGTCGAGCCGCCGCTGGCCGGCATCGTGATCGACGAGAGTGTGCCGCTGGCGCGCGTGGCGCGCTGTGGCGACTGGCGCAGCGAGCTGCGTGCCAGCGTCGACAACCCGAACCGCCTGCAGTTCAACGGCAGTTATTCGGCCGCCTGCGGCGAACGGGTCTGGCCCAGCGCTTACGCCGACCCCGCCAGTTTTGCGGCACGCGCGATCGAAGGCTCCTGGCGCGCCATGGGCGGCCTGCTGACCGGCACCGTGCGCGACGCCACCGCCAGCGAGCTGGCGCTGATACGCGCACGCGGCACGCTGTCCGGCGAAAAAGCCCCGCTGCGGCTGGACGCACCCTCGCTGCCGCTGCGTGAGATCGTGCGCGACGTCAACAAATATTCCAACAACGTGATGGCCAGGCATTTGTTCCTGAGCTTGAGCCGGCAGGCGCCGGAGGGGCAACTCGACCAGGCCTCGCCCGAGACCGGCCGCGCGGCACTCGCCGTCTGGTGGAAAAAATCGCTGCCGCAGCAGCCCGCACCGGTGATGGACAACGGCTCCGGCCTGAGCCGCAGCGAGCGCATCAGCGCGACCAGCCTGGCGGCCATGTTGCAACACGCCGCCTCAAGCCGCGTCGCGCAAGACCTGCTCGATTCGCTGCCGGTCGCCGGCATGGACGCGACCATGCGCGAACGCGCGAAAAATGTCGCCGGGCAGGCCTTCATCAAAACCGGTTCCCTGCGCGACGTGACGGCCGTGGCGGG
>JAZKIE010000311.1:0-5768 GCA_040385025.1 Pseudomonadota bacterium
GCTGATCCACGCCTATTCGCTGGTGCACGATGACATGCCCTGCATGGACAACGACATCCTGCGGCGCGGCAAACCGACGGTGCACGTCAAATTCGGCGAGGCCCAGGCGCTGCTAGCCGGTGATGCGCTGCAGGCGCTGGCCTTCGAGTTGCTGACCCCGGAAGACGGCTCGGTCGCTGCCGCGACCCAGGCGGCCTTGTGCCGCATGCTGGCGCAGGCTGCTGGCTACCAGGGCATGGCCGGCGGCCAGGCGATCGACCTGGCCAGCGTCGGCAAGGCCTTGAGCTCGGAGCAACTGCACGACATGCACCGCCTGAAAACCGGCGCCCTGCTGCAGGCCAGTGTCATGATGGGCGCGGCCTGCGGCAAGCTCACACCCGCAGCGCAAAATGCGCTGCGCGATTACGGCGCAGCCGTCGGCCTGGCATTTCAGGTGGTGGACGACATCCTCGACGTGACAGGCGATTCCGCCACACTGGGCAAGACAGCCGGCAAGGATGCGGCGCAGGACAAACCCACTTTTGTATCGCTGATGGGGCTGCCGGCTTCACGCAATTACGCGCAGGAATTGCTTTCGCAGGCACACCACAGCCTCAAGGCCAGCGAACTCAGGCACACAGACGCGCTCAGCGCGCTGGCCGACATGCTGGTCAACCGCAGGACGTGAACAGGCCGTCGCAACACCAGGGATGAGGCGCACGGCGCCAGAAATAACAAGGCACACCACGATGTACCCACTGCTAGAAACCATCAACAGCCCCGCGGACCTGCGGCTGCTGCCGCGCGCCCAGCTCAAGACACTGGCCGACGAACTGCGCAACTATGTGCTGCACAGCGTGTCGCAAACCGGCGGGCACTTGAGCTCGAATCTGGGCACGGTTGAACTGACCGTGGCGCTGCATTACGTCTTCAACACACCGGACGACCGCCTGGTCTGGGACGTGGGCCACCAGACCTACCCGCACAAGATACTGACCGGACGGCGCGAGCGCATGGGCAGCCTGCGCCAGCTTGGCGGACTCAGCGGTTTTCCTCGCCGCGATGAAAGCGAGTACGACACCTTCGGTACCGCGCATTCATCGACCTCGATTTCTGCCGCGCTGGGCATGGCCATGGCGGCCAAACAAAAAGGCGAGGACCGCCATGCGGTGGCCATCATTGGCGACGGCGCCATGAGTGCGGGCATGGCTTTCGAGGCTCTCAACAACGCCGGCGTGTGTGACTGCAATTTGCTGGTGGTGCTCAACGACAACGACATGAGCATCAGTCCGCCGGTCGGAGCGCTGAACCGTTACCTGGCGCAACTGATGAGCGGCCAGTTTTACGCCTCGGCAAAAAACGTCGGCAAGCAGGTGCTCAAGGTCGCGCCGCCGCTGTTCGAGCTCGCCAAGCGTCTGGAGACCCACGCCAAGGGCATGGTGGTGCCGGCCACGCTGTTTGAAAATTTCGGTTTCAACTACATCGGGCCGATCGACGGCCATGATCTGGAGTCGCTGATCCCGACGCTGGAAAACATCAAACACCTCAAGGGCCCCCAGTTTCTGCATGTGGTGACCAAAAAAGGGCAGGGCTACAAGCTGGCCGAGGCCGATCCGGTGGCCTACCACGGGCCCGGCAAGTTTGACCCGGCCATGGGGCTGCAGAAGTCCAGCGCGCCGGCCAAACAGACCTTCACCCAGGTGTTTGGCCACTGGTTGTGCGACATGGCTGAAAAAGACAGCCGGCTGGTGGGGATCACGCCGGCGATGCGCGAGGGCTCGGGCATGGTCGAGTTCCACCAGCGTTTCCCGGACCGTTATTACGACGTCGGCATTGCCGAGCAGCACGCGGTGACCTTTGCCGCCGGCATGGCCTGCGAAGGCCTGAAACCGGTGGTGGCAATTTATTCGACCTTTTTGCAGCGCGGCTATGACCAGCTGATCCACGACGTGGCGCTGCAGAACCTGCCGGTGGTGTTTGCGCTGGACCGCGCCGGCCTGGTCGGTGCCGACGGCGCCACCCATGCCGGGGCCTACGACATTCCCTTCCTGCGCTGCATCCCCAACATGAGTGTGGCGTGCCCGGCCGACGAAAACGAATGCCGCATGTTGCTGAGCGCGGCTTATGAACAGAACCATCCGGTGGCCGTGCGTTATCCGCGCGGTGCCGGTGCCGGCGTGGCGACGCAGGCCCACCTCGACGCGCTGCCTTTCGGCAAGGGCGAGATACGTCGCCAGGGCGCAGGCATTGCCATCCTGGCCTTCGGCACGCTGCTGTATCCGGCGCTGCAGGCGGCGGAAAAACTCGGCGCGACCGTGGTCAACATGCGCTGGGCCAAACCGCTGGACCTGGCGCTGCTGCTGCAGGTGGCAGCCGGCCACGAGGCGCTGGTGACCGTTGAAGAAGGCGCGGTCATGGGCGGCGCCGGCAGCGCGGTGGCCGAGGCGCTGGCACAGGCCGGCGTGAGCAAATCCTTGCTGCAACTGGGCCTGCGCGATGAGTTCACCGAGCATGGTGACCCGGCCAAGCTGCTGGCGCAGCAGGGCCTGGATGCAGCGGGCATTGAAAACGCGATCACCGAGCGCTTCGCAGCCTTGCTGACATCGACACGGGCGACCAAGCCGGCACTGAAGTCGGTCGGTTAGTGCTTGATGTGAGTTCACGGGAAAACCCGTGACAGTGCGCGGCGCGAGGTTTTTACAATCAGGACACTGCGGCGCATCCCTGCCATGCCGTGACCCCGGTCAACCACAGGCCGGGTTCTCCCTTTCGGAGTCTTCCATGAATCGTCGCGCCCTGATCAGACATGCCGGTATCGCCGGTGTGCTCGCGGCCGGCGTTGCGCCTGCTGTTCATGCACAGGCATCGGTGCGCTGGCGCCTGGCGTCGAGCTTCCCCCAGTCACTGGACACCATTTATGGCGGGGCGGAAAGTTTTGCCCAGCACGTCAGATCTGTCTCGGGCGGCAAGTTTGAAATAGCCGTGTACGCGGCCGGTGAGCTGATGCCGGCCTTCGACGTGGTGGACAACGTGCGGCGAGGAACGGTTGAAGCAGCCCATACCGCGCCGTATTATTTCGCGGACAAGGATGAAACCTTTGCCATTGGCGGCGCGATTCCCTTTGGCTTGAACAGCCGGCAGATGAGCGCTTGGACGTTTGAGGGCAATGGCCTGAAGTTGATGCGCGAGTTTTATGCCGGCTACAACATCATCAACTTCGCCTGCGGCAACACCGGCGCACAGATGGGTGGCTGGTTTCACAAGGAAATCCGCTCGCTGGCGGACCTCAAAGGCCTGAAATTCCGGGTCGGTGGTTTTGCCGGCAGGGTCATCGAGCGGCTGGGCGCGTTGCCGAAAAACCTGCCGGGCGGCGACATCTACCAGGCGCTGGAGCAGCGCAGCATCGACGCTGCGGAATGGATAGGGCCGTATGACGACCAGAAGCTGGGCATCAACAAGGTGGCACCCAACTACTATTACCCCGGCTGGTGGGAGGGCGGCCTGCAACTCGATCTGTACATCAACCTGAAAGCCTATGAGGCGCTGAGCTCGGCCAACAAGGCAGTTGTGAAAATTGCAAGTGCCGCAGCGCATGTGGAGATGCAGGCCAAATACGATGCCAGAAACCCGACGGCGCTCAAGCAACTGGTCGGGGCGGGCGCCAGGCTCAGGCCTTTCCCTGCGGATGTGATGAATGCCGCATTCAAGGAAGCCATGCAGCTCTACAGCGAGCTGTCGGCCAGCAACGAGAACTGGCGCAAGGTTTACAGTGACTACGCCAGGTTTCGCGGCGACCAGAACCTCTGGTTCCGTTTCGCCGAGTCGACTTTCGACCGGTTCATGCAAGGCCAGAAAGTCTGAATTTCGCGCGGGTCTGCATGGTTGCAGGGGGGCCGTATACGCAGGGCCGACCCCGATGTCCGAATAGCCTTGTTTTCACGCGGACACAGCGCTCAAGACCCCGGCCGACGCCTGCTCGTTTGTACAATTTGAGAGTTGTCCAGGCAGACTTGAAGTCTGCCTTGGCGCAACATCAACTGTTGTATAACTTTCGGAGTCTTAATGGATCGTCGTTCCCTTATCAAGCATGCAGGTATCGCTGGCGTATTGGCGGCCGGTGTCGCCCCTGCAGTCCACGCCCAGGCCACCATCCGCTGGCGTCTGGCGTCGAGTTTCCCCAAGTCGCTGGACACCGTTTTTGGCGGCGCTGAAACCTTTGCAAAAAAAGTCAGCGAGATGAGCGGTGGCAAGTTCGTCATTTCCACCCATGCCGCTGGCGAGCTGATGCCGGCGTTCGGCGTGGTGGACGGTGTGCAGAACGGCACGGTCGAGATGGCCCACACTGCGGCCTATTACTTCTTCGGCAAGGACGACGCATTCACGCTGAGCTGCTCGATTCCTTTCGGTCTGAACAGCCGCCAGATGACTGCCTGGATGTATGAGGGCAACGGTCTGAAACTGACGCGCGATTTCTACAAAAATTACAACATCGTGAACTTCCCTGGGGGCAACACGGGCTGCCAGATGGGCGGCTGGTACCGCAAGGAAATGAAGTCGGTGGCCGACCTGAAGGGCCTGAAATTCCGCGTTGGCGGTTTTGCCGGCAAGGTGCTCGAGCGCATGGGCGTGGTGCCGCAGAACATCCCGGGCGGCGAAATTTACCAGGCCCTGGAAAAAGGCACGCTGGACGCCGCCGAGTGGATTGGCCCCTATGACGACCAGAAGCTGGGTTTCAACAAGGTTGCGCCTTATTACTACTACCCCGCCTGGTGGGAAGGCGGTCCGCAACTCGAGTTTTTCATCAATAACAAGGCCTATGACGCGCTGTCTGCGGAAAACAAGGCGATCGTCGAAGCCGCTGCGGCTTACGCCCATGTCGAGATGCAGGCCAAGTACGATGCCAGGAATCCGACCGCCCTGAAGCAGCTGGTGGGCAGCAAGACCAAAGTCCTGCCTTTCCCGAAAGACATCATGGACCGCGCCTTCAAGGAGTCCATGGCCCTGTATTCCGAGATCAGCGCCAAGAACCCGGCCTGGAAAAAAATCTATGATGATTTTTCCGCCTTCCGGCGCGACCAGAACCTGTGGTTCCGCTTCACCGAGGCGCGCTTCGACAGCTTCATGCAAGCCCAGAAGTTGTAAGCCTGCCACGTCCCCCTGCACAGGGTGCCACTTTCGCGAAGCGGGTGGCACCCTGTCGTCTTCCTGACTAGGTGAAGCCCTTAGGGGGTAACTCCTAATAGTTATAGATGAACCGACTCCTAGACTCGCGGGTGTCTGCCACATTCAGTTTCTATAACCGAGGAGTTAGTTCATGGATCGTCGTTCCCTAATTAAAAATGCCGGTATCGCCGGTGTCCTTGCTGCGGGCATCGCGCCTGCCGTTCATGCCCAGGGCGGCGCCATTCGCTGGCGCCTGGCTTCAAGTTTCCCCAAAGCGCTGGATACCATTTTTGGCGGAGCTGACACCTTTGCCAAAAAGGTTGGCGAGATGAGCGGTGGCAAGTTCACCATCACCACCCACGCAGCCGGCGAGTTGATGCCGGCTTTCGGTGTGGTCGACGGCGTGCAGAACGGTACCGTTGAATGCGCCCACACAGCGCCTTACTACTTCTTCGGCAAGGACGAAACCTTTGCACTCGGTTGCGCCATCCCTTTCGGCCTGAACAGCCGCCAGATGACGGCCTGGATGTACGAAGGCAATGGCATGAAGCTGATGCGCGACTTCTACAAGGGTTTCAACATCGTCAACTTCCCGATGGGCAACACGGGCTGCCAGATGGGCGGCT
>JAZKIE010000312.1:0-2360 GCA_040385025.1 Pseudomonadota bacterium
AGGTCGCCGAACATGCCAGTGTGCCGGCCATGGTCAAGGCCGCAGGCGGCGCGGTCTGGGCGCCCAATGGCGGGGCGGTCACGCAGGCGCTGGTGCAGCAGGCCCAGGCGCTGGGCCTCAAGGTCATTCCCTGGACCATCAACCAGGTCGCCGACATGGAGCGCCTGATCGCCTGGGGCGTGGACGGACTGATCACCGACTACCCGGACCGCTTGCGCGAGGTGATGCGCCAGCGGCAAATAAGCCTGCCAGCGCCCTTGAAGCCCTGAGCCGCCAGAGCATGAGAAAATGGGGGATTGACCCCAGACCACACAGGATTTCCCATGGAAGCAGAACGCATCAACACCATCGCCAACCAGCTCGCCGACCTGAGCAACCGGGTCAACGAGCTCAGGGGGTATCTTTGACTATCCTGCCAAGGAACGTAAGCTAAACGAAGTCAACGCCGCGCTGGAAGACCCGAAGGTCTGGGACAACCCCAAACGCGCGCAGGAACTCGGCAAGGAAAAAAAATCGCTGGAAGACGTGGTCCACGTCATCGACCGCCTGAGCGCCGAACTGGCTGACAACACCGAGCTGTTCGAGATGTCCAAAGCCGAAGGCGACGAAGCCGGCATGGCCTCCATCGAAGGTGAAGCCGCGAACGTGGCCACCGAGGTCGAGAAGATGGAATTCCGCCGGATGTTCAACAACCCGGCCGACCCGCTCAACGCCTTCCTCGACATCCAGGCCGGCGCCGGCGGCACCGAAGCCTGCGACTGGGCCAGCATGTTGCTGCGCCAGTACCTCAAGTACGCCGAGCGCAAAGGTTTCAAGACCACGATTGAAGACGAAACCGCGGGTGACACTGCCGGCATCAAGGGCGCGACCATCAAGATCGAAGGCGAATATGCCTTTGGCCTGCTGCGCACCGAAACCGGCGTGCACCGCCTGGTGCGCAAGTCGCCGTTTGATTCGTCCGGCGGGCGCCACACCTCGTTTGCCTCGGTGTTTGTTTACCCCGAGGTCGATGACTCGATCGAGATCGACATCAACCCGTCTGACGTGCGCACCGACACCTTCCGCGCCAGCGGCGCCGGCGGCCAGCACATCAACAAGACCGACTCGGCCGTGCGCCTGACACACATCCCGACCGGCATCGTGGTGCAGTGCCAGGACGGCCGCAGCCAGCACAGCAACCGCGACGTCGCCTGGAAACGCCTGCGCTCGCGCCTCTACGACTTCGAGCTGAGGAAGCAACAGGAAGCCCAGCAAAAGCTCGAAGACACCAAGACCGACGTGGGCTGGGGCCACCAGATCCGCAGCTACGTGCTGGACAACAGCCGCATCAAGGATTTGCGCACCAACTACGAAACCTCGGCCACCCAGAAAGTGCTGGACGGCGATCTTGATCAATTCATCGAAGCTTCTTTGAAGCAGGGCGTGTGATGCCACAGCGCCCACTCTCCCCAACCACAGGAACCCGCCATGATGCGTGAAGGCCAATCCCCGGTGATCAATCGCGCCGACTACATCGCACCCGCCTACTGGATCGACAGCGTCGACCTGTCGTTTGACCTGGACCCGGCCAAGACGCGTGTGCTCAACAAGATGACGCTGCGGCGCAATGCCGACGTGCCGGCGCAGCCGCTCAAACTCGACGGCGAGGAACTCAATCTGGCGCGTGTGCTCGTCAACGGCCAGGGCACGTCCTTTCGCATGGAAGGCGAACAACTGGTGCTGGAGAACCTGCCGGAGGGCAACGAACCCTTCGATCTGGAAATTTTCACCACCTGCGCGCCGGCAAAAAACACCAAGCTGATGGGCCTGTACGTCAGCAACGACTCCTTCTTCACGCAGTGCGAAGCCGAGGGTTTTCGCCGCATCACCTACTTCCTGGACCGTCCCGACGTGATGGCCAGCTACACGGTGACCCTGCGCGCCGACAAGGCCAGGTACCCGGTGCTGCTGTCCAATGGCAACCTGGTCGAGCAGGGCGAGCTCGAAGGCGGCCGGCATTTCGCCAAATGGGTGGACCCGCACAAAAAACCGGCCTACCTGTTTGCGCTGGTGGCCGGGCAACTGGTCAGCCGAGAGCAGCGCATCACCTCGCGCGCCGGCAAGGAGCACACGCTGCAGGTCTATGTGCGCCCCGGCGACCTGGACAAGACCGAACACGCGATGAACTCGCTGATGCATTCGGTGGCCTGGGACGAGGCCCGCTTCGGCCTGAGCCTGGACCTGGAGCGTTTCATGATTGTCGCGACCAGCGACTTCAACATGGGCGCGATGGAAAACAAGGGCCTGAACATCTTCAACACCAAGTACGTGCTGGCGAATCAGGCGACCGCGACCGACACCGATTATTCGAACATCGAAAG
>JAZKIE010000313.1:0-3168 GCA_040385025.1 Pseudomonadota bacterium
CCGATGCCGTCTCCGAACATGCCGCCCGCCGCGGCCCTTTTTTTGTCGTTCTCAATGCGGGTTCGGGGCGCCATGACAGTGATGAGCAGCAGGCGCTGATCGCGCGGGCCTTTGAAGAGGGCGGGCGCGAATTCGAGTTTCTGCTGATAAGTGATCCGGCGCGCATCAATGAGGTGGCGCGCCGCGCTGTCGAGCTCGCGTTGTCGCGCCAGGGTGTGGTGGTGGCCGCCGGTGGCGACGGCACCATCAATGCCGTGGCCAGTGTGGTGATCAGCAGCGGCTGCCCCTTCGGTGTGTTGCCCCAGGGCACTTTCAATTATTTCGGGCGCGCCCATGCCATTCCGCAAGACACCCTGGCTTCCGCCCGTGCCTTGCTGGGCGCGCGCATAACGCCGGTGCAGGCCGGTCAGGTCAATGGCCGGCTGTTTCTGGTCAACGCCAGCCTGGGCCTGTACCCGCAACTGCTGGAAGACCGGGAAGCCTGGAAGGCCCAACTCGGGCGCAGCCGTTTTGTGGCTTTCCTCTCCGGCATCGCCACTTTGTTGCAAAGCCGCAAGCAACTGCATCTGCAGATCGAGTCGGCCGGCCAGGTGGTGGCCCTGCGCACGCCCACGCTGTTTGTCGGCAACAACCACCTGCAACTTTCGCGCGTCGGCATCAACGAGCAACAAGCGGATGCGGTGGAGCAGGGGCAACTGGCGGCCATCGTGGTGCGACCCATAGGCACACTGGCCCTGTTCGGCCTGCTGCTGCGCGGCTTGCTGGGCCAGCTGGGTGAGGCCGGGAACATCGACAGTTTTTCCTTCCGCCGTCTGACGGTGACGCCGCGCGGCCTCAAACGCATCAAGGTCGCGACCGACGGCGAGATTGCCTGGATGCGCACGCCGCTGGTGTTCGAGATCGCGCCCCAGCCCTTGCTGCTGCTGGTGCCCGCGCCGGCCGACCGGGCGGAGGTGGAATGAGCGTTTTGCTGCAAATCTCCGACCCGCATTTCGGCACGGTGCAGCCGGCGGTGGCCGAGGCGCTGGTCGAACTGGCGCATGAACAGCGGCCCGCCCTGCTGGTGCTGTCGGGCGACATCACGCAGCGCGCACGTCCCGAACAGTTCCAAGCGGCGCGGGCGTTTTGCGACCGGCTGGCGATCCCGGCCATGTTGTCGCTGCCCGGCAACCACGACATCCCGCTGTTTGATCTTTGGCAGCGCGCCTTCAGTCCATATGCGCGCTACCTGCGCGCCTTCGGCCCGCGCATCGAGACCGGCCTGCAGACACCCGACATGTGTGTGATCGGCGTGAAAACCACGCGGCGCTGGCGGCATAAAAACGGCGAGGTGTCTGCCGCGCAGGTCAAACGCGTGGTGAGCGAACTGCAGCACGCGAAGCCCGCGCAGTTGCGTGTGGTGGTGGTGCACCAGCCGGTGATGGTGCTGCGCGCCGAAGACGAACATGACCGGCTGCGCGGCTGGGAGCCGGCGGTGCGCGCCTGGACCGCCGCCGGGGCCGACATCGTGATGGGTGGCCACATTCACCTGCCTTATGTTTGCGAGATGTCGTCCCAGGTCGCGGGCCTGGAGCGGCGCATCTGGTGTGTGCAGGCTGGCACGGCGCTGTCATCGCGGGTCCGGCGCGAGGCGCCCAACTCGGTCAACCTGCTGCGCCATGCGCCTGGCGAGGCGTTGTGCTGGGTCGAACGCTGGGACCATGCGGCGGCCAGCGGGCGTTTTGAACTCGTGCATTCCAGCGAACTGATGCTGGACCGCCGCCCGGCGAGCTAAGACCTCAAACGCAGGCGGCCGCCAGTGCCTTTTTGCGCAGGTGCCTGGCCACGACGACTTCCCGCAGGCGGTCGTAGCTCCAGTTGAAGGCAAAGGTGTAGGGCAGGAAAAACAGCACGATGCCTATGTCCAGCACAAAGGCTTCCCACAGTCCGATGTCCAGCCACCACGCGGCCAGCGGTACCACGGCCAGGATCAGACCAATCTCGAAGATCACCGAATGCAGGGCGCGCACGCCCAGCGTGCGCCTAAAGCCCATGCGGCGCTGGGCACGGTCAAACACGGCATTGAACACCATGTTCCAGAACATGGCGATCAGCGAAATCATCAGGGTCAGCAGGCCCATGTGCGCCAGCGAATAACCGAGCAGCCAGGCGCCCAGCGGGGCGCAGATGGCGATGGCCAGCACCTCGAAACCGAGGGCGTGGAAAAAGCGTTCTTTCAGGGACTTCTGGAGGCTCATGACTTGAATCGGGGTGTTGGAAATGTCGATGGCTGTATTTTTATCGTTATTTCCAATACATTAAAGTTGATAATCATCTTAAAAATAGATAGATAGACACCATGCGCCACTCTCCCGAAGCCCTCACCGCGTTTGCCGAAGCCGCCACCCTGGGCTCTTTTTCGGCCGCCGCCCGCAAGCTTGGCAAAAGCCAGTCCACCGTGAGCACCGCGATTGCCAACCTCGAGATCGACCTGGGCCTCTCCCTGTTTGACCGCAGCAGCCGCAAGCCGGCGCTGACCGACCATGGCCGCGTGATGCTGGGCAAGGTGCAGGAAATTCTGGCTGCCAGCGACCGGCTCGACCTGTCGGCCAGCCAGCTCGGCGGCGGGCTGGAGGCCAGGCTCAGCGTGGTCTGGTCCGACACCTACCAGTCGGACCGTTTTGAAGACATGCTCAAGGCTTTCGAGCAGCGTTTCCCCGACCTGGAGTTTGAATGCCTGATCGCCGAACACGGCGACCTGGTGTCGCTGGTGCAAACCGGCCGCGCCCACATTGGCGTGGTTGGCGCGCAGAGCCTGTACCCGCCCGACATTGGTTTTGCCACGATTGCCGAGCAGTCGGAGATCACGCTGTTTGTGGCCAGTACCCATGCGCTGGCCGGCATGAAAGACATCACTCCCCAGCTTCTGGCGCAGCACCGCGAGTTGCGTCTGGACACCTACCTGGGCAGTGCCGACCAGGTCATGCCGGCGGCGCGCCGCTCCTGGTCGGCACCGAGTTATCTGATGCTGATGGAAATGGCGGTGCTGGGCTTTGGCTGGGCCGCCATTCCGCGCTGGATGGTCACGCGGTTTGCCGTCGGCAAGCTCACCGAACTGGACGCGCGCGGCTGGCCGCAACGTGTGCCGGTGGACGCCGTCTGGTCGCGCCAGCGGCCGCTGGGCCGCGC
>JAZKIE010000314.1:0-5737 GCA_040385025.1 Pseudomonadota bacterium
CCGCGGCATCCACCAGCGCTTTCATCTCGGCGGTTTTTGTCACGTCGGCCTTGAAGAAGGACGCCTTGCCGCCGGCGGCGACGATGTCGGCGACGACTTTTTCGCCAAGCGTGCTGTTGATGTCATTGACGATGACCTGGGCGCCCTCAGCCGCCAGGCGTTTGGCAATGCCTTCGCCGATGCCGCCGCCGGCGCCGGTGACGATGATGGATTTGTTCTTGAGTCGCATGGTGTCTCCTTGGATGCTATGAAATATGTAGCTGCTGGCGCATGCCAGAAAAGGGCTGCAGCCTGTTTTGGTTTGAAGAGTAAAACGCCTTCAGCCGTGTTTGATGGCCACGGTCTTCAGCGTGGTGAAGCCGTACAAAGCCTCAAAACCTTTTTCACGTCCGTAACCCGAGGACTTGACGCCACCAAAGGGCAGTTCCACGCCGCCGCCGGCGCCGTAGTTGTTGATGAAGACCTGGCCACTCTGCACGCGTTTGGCCATGCGGAACTGGCGCCCGCCGTCCTGTGTCCAGATGCCGGCCACCAGGCCGAACTGCGTCGCGTTGGCGAGTTCGACGGCGTGGTCTTCGTCCCGGAAGCTCATGGCGCACAGCACCGGGCCAAAAACTTCTTCCTGCGCCAGCCGGTGCATGACCGGCACGTCGCGCAGCAGGGTGGGCGCCTGATAAAAGCCGCTGTCGGGCGCTTCGTCAACGATCTGGCCTTGCGCCACCATGGGAATGCCTGCCACCTGCGCATCGCTCAGAAAGTCCCAGACGCGCTGCTGCTGGGATTGACGGATCAGCGGGCCGACGTCCAGGTCCATGGCTGCCGGGCCGACGCGCAGCTTCTCGAAGGCCTGGCCCAGGCGCGCCAGCAGCGGCTCGTAAATGCTGTCGTCGACCAGCAGGCGCGAGCCGGCCGAGCAGGTCTGGCCGGCGTTCTGCACGATGGCATTGACCAGCGCCGGAATCGCCTGGTCCAAATCGGCGTCAGCAAACACAATTTGCGGGCTTTTGCCGCCCAGCTCCAGCGTGACCGGACAATGCCGCTCGGCCGCCACCTGCTGGATCAAGGTGCCCACGGTCGGGCTGCCGGTGAAGCTGATGTGGTGGATGCCGGGGTGGCGGGCGAGGGCGTCGCCGACCTCGTGGCCGTAACCTGTGACGATGTTGATGGCGCCGGCAGGAAAGCCGGCTTCGGCCGCCAGTTGCGCCACGCGGATCAGCGACAGGCAGGCGTCTTCCGCCGGTTTGACCACGCAGACATTGCCTGCCGCCAGCGCACCGCCGACGCTGCGGCCGAAAATCTGCATGGGGTAGTTCCACGGGATGATGTGGCCGGTCACGCCATGCGGCTCGCGCCAGGTCATCACGCTGTAACCGTCGAGGTAGGGCAGGGTCTCGCCGTGGAGCTTGTCGCAGGCGCCGGCGTAAAACTCGAAGTAGCGCACCAGCGCCGCTGCGTCGGCTTTGGCCTGTTTGGTCGGTTTGCCGCAATCGCGCTGTTCGATGGCCGCGAGTTCGTCGGCGTGCTCGGCGATCTTGCGCGACAAGGCCATCAACAGGCGACCACGCTCTGCCGCGCTGACCTTGTGCCAGACGTTGTCCAGGCAGTCGTGAGCGGCCTGAACCGCGTGGTCTATGTCCTGGGCGTTGCTGCGCTGGATCTCGTCAAAGACCTGGCCGTCGGACGGGTCGATGACGGGAATGGTTTTGCCCGACGCAGAGCGAACCGGGGCGTTGGCGATGTAATTGAGTTGCATGGGGCAATTTTGCCCCAGAGAGGACGGGGCGACCTTGAGTGCCAGGGCGAGCCTGCGGCGGTACCGGCAAATGCGCTTGCCCCTAGCGGCAGGCGGCGCGCAGCGCGGCCAGGTCCAGGATTTCGACCTCGCCGCGGTGCACCTGCAGCACCTTGCGCAACTGCAGGTCTTTCAGGATCTGGTTGGTGGTCTGGCGCGAGATGGCCAGCATCTGCGACAACTGCTCTTGCGAGATGTCGATCACGCGGCGGGAGCGGTCGCTTTCGCGCCACTGGCCGTAGCCCTCCGCCATCATCACCAGCCGACGCGCCAGGCGCTGCGGCGCGGGCAGCAAGGCGAGTTCTTCCATGGCGACAAAAGCGATGCGCAGCTTGTCGGCCATCAACAGGGCCAGGTCGCGCCAATGTTCGGGGTGCGCCTCCAGCCAGGCCAGCAGGCTGTCCTGCGGCACCTGCAACAAGGTGCTGGCCTCGCCGGCATGGGCGTCATGGGTACGGGCCGAGCCGTCGAACAGCGAGATTTCGCCAAACCAGTTGGGCGGCTCCAGCACGGTCAACAGGGCCTCGCGCGCCTCGTTGCGCTTGCCGCCGGTGCCCGAGATGCTGATGGCGCCCTTGACCAGTGCGTAGAGACCGCAGGGCGGGGTGCCGCGCAGAAACAGGGCCTCGCCGCTGTCCAGCGTTCGCAGGCGCGCCATGCCCAGCAGGGCTTGCGCGAGCGGCGGCGGCAGTTGCGAAAACCAGCGGCCGGCGTTGAGCACGGGCAGCCAGGAGGAATGGTCGGACATGCGGAGAAAGAGCGGACTTGTGTCGGCTTGACGACAGACGACCCAGGGGATGACACTGCACATTATTGCCATCCGAATTGAAGGAGACCCGAATGAAAACCCTGATCGACCAACTGGCGCAATACGGTGCCTACCACCGCGACCCGCGTAATATCGCCACCCATTTTGTGGGTGTGCCGATGATCATGGTGGCGGTTGTCATCCTGCTGTCGCGGCCCAGCCTCATGATGGGTGTATTGCCGGTGAGCCCGGCGCTGGTGGCCGCGCTGGCTGCCTGCATCTTCTACTTCCGGCTGGACCTGCGTTATGGCATTGGCATGGCGCTCGCCCTGGCTGCGAGCCTGGTGCTGGGGCAATGGCTCGCGGCGCAGGGTACGGCTGTCTGGTTAGGCGCGGGTGTCGGCCTGTTCGTGGTGGGCTGGATCATCCAGTTCATCGGCCATTACTACGAGGGCAGGAAGCCCGCCTTTGTGGACGACCTGGTGGGCCTGCTGATCGGGCCGCTGTTCGTCATGGCGGAGCTGAGCTTCCTGCTGAAGATGCGCCCCGAGGTGCAGGCCGCCATCGAGGCACGTGTGGGTCCGGTACGATTGCGAGAGGCGCTGGCGACCTGATTCGCCGGTTTTGAACAATAAAAAGCGGGCCTTGTCCCGCACGGAGACTTCATGAGCTTCATCGCCTTGCTGCCCACGCTGCTGCTGGTCTCCCTGGCCCTGGTCATGTTCGGCCTGGGGCTGTCCCTCACGGTTGATGACTTCAAACGGCTGCTCAAACATCCCAAGGCGGTGCTGCTGGCGCTCGGTTTGCAGGTGTTGCTGCTGCCCGCCGCCTGTTATGCGCTGATCGTGCTGCTGGGCGTGCCGCCCGTGTTTGCCGTGGGCCTGATGCTGCTGGCCGCTTCACCCGGCGGCGTGTCGGCCAACCTGTTCAGCCATCTGTTCGGCGGCAACGTCGCGATGAACATCTCGCTCACCGCCATCAACACCTTGCTCTCCATCGTCAGCCTGCCGCTGATCGCCAACTGGGCCATCAACACCTTTGCCAAAACCGGGCAGGTCGTGCCGCTGCAACTGGGCAAGGTGCTGGAGGTGGTCGGCGTGGTGCTGATTCCCGTGCTGATCGGCATGCTGGTCAACCGCAAGTCACCGGGTTTCAGCCAGCGCATGGAGCGGCCGATGAAGATCTTCAGTGCGCTGGTGCTGGCGGCCTTCGCGCTGATCGCGATCGGCAAGGAGTGGGATGCGCTGGTGACCTCGTTTGCCGTCATCGGCCCCGCGGTGGTTGCCTTCAACCTGATCAGCCTGCTGGCTGGTTACTACGTCTCGCGCTGGGCCGGGCTGGACAAGGCGCTGGCCACGGCCATCAGTTTCGAGATCGGCATCCACAACTCCACGCTGGCGATCTTCATCGCGCTGTCGGTGCTGAACAACTTCCAGCTGGCGCTGCCGGCTGCCATCTACTCGGTCAGCATGTATGTGACGGCGACGCTGTTCGGGCTGCTGGTGCTCAGGCGCGGGCAGAAGGCATAAGCACAACAAGGGACGGCCATGCGCCTCGTCAGGAAAATTCTGCTGCTGCTGGTGCTGCTGATCGTCCTGGCCGTAGCCGGGCTGGCATGGCTGCTGCAGCAGCATCCTTCGCTGCTGCCTTATGGTGCGCTGAACTGGAAGAGCCCGTCCGCCACGGCGCCGGCCGTCAAGGTGAGCTTTCTGGGCGTTGCGACGCTGCTGCTGGACGATGGCGAGACCGCGCTGCTGACCGACGGATTTTTCTCGCGTCCGGACAAACTCACCACTTTTCTGCGCACCGTGGAGCCCGACCTGGAGGGCATCACGCGTGGCCTGCAGCGAGCCGGCATCCCGGCCAGAACGGGCAAGCTGGCGGCGGTGATTCCCGTGCATTCCCACTACGACCATGTGATGGACGCCCCCGAGGTGGCCAGGCGCACGGGTGCGTTGCTGCTGGGCTCGGAGTCCACCGCCAACGTGGGGCGCGGCTGGGGTTTGCCCGAGAGCCAGATCCGGGTGGCGACATTGGGCCAGCCCATGACATTCGGCCGCTTCACGGTGACGCTGTTGCCTGGCCGGCATGCGCCCACTGGCTTTACCGGCGGAGAGATCACGCAGCCGCTCAAGCCACCGGTGCGTGCCACCGCGTACAAGGAAGGCCAGAGCTACGCCATCCTGGTCCAGCATGGCGGCAAGTCGCTGCTGATCAATGGCAGCGCGGGCTTCGAGCCCGGCGCGCTGAAGAACGTGCGCGCCGACGTGGTGATGCTGGGCATAGGCTCGCTCGGGCCGCGCAGCGATGGGTATCGCGACGAGTTGTGGCGCGAGGTGGTTGGCGCGGTCAAGGCCAAACGCGTGATCCCCATCCATTGGGACGATTTCTGGATTCCCTCGGACCAGCCCATGAAGCCCATGCCCCCGCCGTTGGACAAGTTCGACCTATCCATGGCTTTCCTGCGTGAGCGCGGCGCAAAGGAGGGCGTCGACATCAGGCTGCCTCTGGAGTGGCAGGCTATGGATGTGTGGGCTGGTTTGGCGCCCTGAGATTCTGGACGCTCAGGCCGCAGCGCCAACCAGCGAATAGCGCCCGCTGTTGTCCGCCAGCCAGCGGCGCGACAACTCGCTGTCCTGCTGGTTCGGGTGGAAGTCGGCCTTCAGGTAGTCGCGCCAGGGCTTGAAGGTCTGCCTGATCAGGCCGCGGGCGCCGAACAGGTAGCTGGCCGCGCTTTTCCAGGTGCGCCATTTCCACAAGGTGCCGTCCTGGCGCAGGTTGTTCACGGTCTGGCGCAGCGTGTCCACCAGGAAGACAGAGGTGATGCGGCGAAACCAGGTGATGCGCCACGCGTGGCTGCCGCCCAGCGCCTGGTACAGGTCGAAGGCAGTGGACTTGTGCTCGGACTCCTCGGCGCTGTGCCAGAGCCACATGGTCTTCAGGCGCTCGTCGGTGCTGTCCAGCAGGTCATGGTTGCGCAGCATCCATTCGGCCAGGATGGCGGTGAAGTGCTCATTGGCAGCGGTAATGCCCAGGTGATGGCGCGGGTCCATGCCATCCATCAGCTTCATGCGCTCCTGTGCGCGCGGCGCCCAGTCATTGACGAGGCCCTGGCGTTCCAGGTGGCCGTTGAAGAGGGCGTGGATGCGGCGGTGCGTGGCCTCCTGGCCGATGAAGCCCTGGACTTCTTCCTTGAA
>JAZKIE010000315.1:0-1720 GCA_040385025.1 Pseudomonadota bacterium
CGGCTGTGGCCGGCGGCATGGAGCTGGCGCTGTGGTGCGACATGCGGGTGATGGAAGAAGACGCCTACTTCGGCGTCTATTGCCGGCGCTTCGGCGTGCCGCTGATCGACGGCGGCACGGTGCGCCTGCCGCGCCTGGTCGGCATGGGCCATGCGATGGACCTGATCCTGACCGGCCGCAAGGTCGAAGCCGCCGAGGCCCTGCAGATGGGGCTGTGCAACCGGGTGGTGCCGCGCGGTACGGCGCGCGAGGCCGCGCTGGTGCTGGCGCAGCAGCTTGCGGCCTTTCCGCAGAAAACCATGCTGGCCGACCGGCAAAGCGCCTATGCGCAGTGGGACCTGCCCTTGCCGCAGGCGCTCAAGCAGGAGTGGGACCGCGGCCGGGAATGTATCGGCGAGGGCCTGCAGGGCGCCGCGCGTTTTGCCGGTGGCCAGGGCCGGCACGGGAAATTCGAGGGACCTTAGGCATCAAATCGGCCTCAAGCCCATGTCGGATGAGCGTGAGCAGCTATCAAAAGCAGAGCGGATTTACTGCGGGCGCGGCAGCGAGGACGGCGGCACCGGCCGCGGCTGGCCGTTGTCGTCGATGGCCACATAGGTCAGGCTGGCCTCGGTGACCTTGATGTAACGCCCCTGGGAGCGAAAACGCTCGGCATAGACCTCGACCTTGACCGTCATCGAGGTGCGGCCAATCCGGGTCAGCTCTGAATAAAAAGACAGGATGTCGCCGACACGCACCGGCTGCTTGAAGATGAACTCGTTGACCGCCACCGTGGCCATGCGGCCTTCGGCATAACGCGCCGGGATCACCGAGCCGGCCAGGTCGACCTGGGCCATGACCCAGCCGCCAAAGATGTCGCCGTTGGCATTGCAGTCGGCCGGCATGGGGATGACCTTGAGCACCAGTTCCTTGTCCAGAGGCAGCTTGACGCTCAAAGGGTCATGGGGGAGGCTGGATTCGGTGGACATAGGCACAATCGGTAGTGGAAAATTAAAACAACAGGACAATTGTCTCCGATGCGCTCTTATGCCCCCGCCACTGAAGCGCCCAAAGCCCCCGGCGCAGCTCCCCAGCCCCCCATAAACCGCTCTGACTGGGCCACACTCCAGCGCCTGTTTCCCTACCTCTGGGAGTACAAATGGCGGGTGCTGGCGGCGCTGGGTTTCATGGTCGGCGCCAAGGTCGCCAACGTCGGCGTGCCGCTGCTGCTGAAAAACCTGGTCGACGCGATGAGCTTCAAACCGGGCGACGTGCAAGCCGTGCTGGTGGTGCCGGCCGCGCTGCTGGTCGGCTACGGCCTGCTGCGTTTGTCCACCTCGCTGTTCACTGAACTGCGTGAACTGGTGTTTGCCAAAGCCACCGAAGGCGCGGCGCGCCGCATCTCGCTGGAGGTGTTCCGGCACCTGCACGCGCTGAGCCTGCGTTTTCACCTGGAGCGCCAGACCGGCGGCATGACGCGCGACATCGAGCGCGGCACACGCGGCGTGCATTCGCTGATCTCGTATTCGCTGTACAGCATCATCCCGACGCTGATCGAAGTCACGCTGGTGCTGACCCTGCTGGCGGTCAAGTTCGACATCTGGTTTGCCGGCATCACCATCATTGCGCTGGTGTTTTACATCACCTTCACGGTCACGGTGACCGAATGGCGCACCAAGTTCCGCAAGGAAATGAACGAGCTCGACTCGTCGGCGCACAGCCGGGCCATCGACTCGCTGCT
>JAZKIE010000316.1:0-2199 GCA_040385025.1 Pseudomonadota bacterium
TTCGGCATCATCGCCAGCGGCAAGGCCTACAACGACACGCGCCAGGCCCTGATCGATCTGGGGCTGGACGACGCCACCTGCCGCCAGCTCGGCATCCGGCTGCACAAGGTCGGCGTGGTCTGGCCGCTGGAAGCCCAGGGCACGCGCGAGTTCGCGACCGGCCTGCGCGAAATCCTGGTGGTTGAGGAAAAACGCCAGGTCATCGAGTACCAGCTCAAGGAAGAGCTCTACAACTGGCGCGCCGACGTGCGACCCAACATCTATGGCAAGTTCAATGAGGTCGATGGCGACTTCAGTGGCGGCGAATGGTCCATGCCGAACCCGGCGGCCAACACCTTGCTGCGCGCCAATGCCGATTTATCGCCCTCCCTGATCGCCAAGGCGATTGCGCAGCGCGTGCGCAAGCTGGGCCTGGACAGCGCCATGACGGCGCGGCTCGATGCGCAGCTCGCCATCCTGGAAGCCAAGGAGCGTTCGCTGCAGGTGCTGGAAATCAAGGCCGACCGCCAGCCCTGGTTTTGTTCGGGCTGCCCGCACAACACCTCGACCAAGGTGCCCGAAGGCTCACGCGCCATGGCCGGCATTGGTTGCCACTTCATGGCTTTGTGGATGGACCGCAGCACATCCGGGTTCACCCAGATGGGCGGCGAGGGCGTGCCCTGGGTCGGCCAGCAGCCTTTCACCACCGACCAGCATATTTTTGCCAACCTCGGTGATGGCACTTACTTCCACAGCGGCTCGCTGGCGGTGCGCCAGTCGATTGCCGCTGGCGTCAACATCACCTACAAGATTCTTTACAACGACGCGGTCGCCATGACCGGCGGTCAGCAGGTCGGCGAGCGCCCCGAGGGTCACTCGGTGGTGCAGATTGCCCAGTCCATGCGTGCCGAAGGCGCGGCCAAAATCGTGGTGGTCACCGACGAACCGGAGAAATACGAAGGCGTGGCGCTGGTGGAGGGCGTGACCGTCCATCACCGCGACGAGCTCGACGCGATCCAGCGGCAGTTCCGCGAACTCAAGGGCACAACCGTCATCATTTACGACCAGACCTGCGCCACCGAAAAGCGCAGGCGTCGCAAACGCGGCAGCCTGGTTGATCCGGCAAGGCGCGTGGTGATTAACGAGCTGGTTTGCGAAGGCTGTGGCGACTGCGGTGTGCAGTCCAACTGCCTGAGCGTGGAACCGCTGGAAACCGAATTCGGCCGCAAGCGCCAGATCAACCAGTCCACCTGCAACAAGGACATGTCCTGCCTCAAGGGTTTTTGCCCGAGTTTTGTGACGGTCGAAGGCGGCCAGCTCAAGAAAAAGGCCAAAGGCAAGGCGGCCTCGCCGTTCGAGATGGGCGCGCTGCCGGAGCCGCTTGTCCCCGCGACCGAGGGTGTCAACGGCAAGGTCTGGGGCATCGTGGTGGCCGGCGTCGGCGGCACCGGCGTCATCACCATCGGCCAGTTGCTGGGCATGGCCGGGCATATTGAAGGCAAAGGCATTGTCACGCAGGACGCCGGCGGCCTGGCGCAAAAAGGCGGCGCGACCTGGAGCCATGTGCTCATAGGCGCGACGCAGGACGACATCCGCACCACCCGCGTTGGCATGGCCGGGGCCGACCTGATCATCGGCTGCGACCCGATCGTGGCGGCCGGCAAGGAAACCGTGCTGCGCATGCGCGAGGGCCGTACCCATGTGGCCCTCAATTCCTACAGCACGCCGACGGCTGCCTTTGTGCACAACGCCAACTGGCAGAACCCGGCCGAGGCCTGTGCGGCGGAAATCGTCAAGGCGGTGGGTGTGGCCGGTGTCGGCGCCTTCAATGCCGACGCCGCCTCCACCAAACTGATGGGTGACAGCATCTACACCAACCCGATGATGCTGGGCTACGCCTGGCAAAAGGGCTGGATCCCGCTGGAATACGCCTCGCTGATGCGCGCCATCGAGCTCAATGCGGTGGCCGTGGACAACAACAAGACGGCCTTCGAATGGGGCCGCCGCGCCGCCCACGACCCGGCGTCGGTGGAAAAGCTGTTCGCCTCTGCGCAGGTCATCGCCATGCCGGCACCGCGCCAGGGCTTGGCGGACCTGGTGGCACGCCGCGTGGCCTTTCTGACGGATTACCAGAACGCGGCTTATGCCAAACGCTACGAAAGTTGGGTGGGCCGTGTGCAGCAGGCTGAGTCGGCCCTGGGCAAAACGCTGCTGACCCAG
>JAZKIE010000317.1:0-2916 GCA_040385025.1 Pseudomonadota bacterium
GGTTTGGAGCTTTCACCGGCGCGGTAAATGGCAAAGGTGGCCAAAATGGCGCCCAGCACTTCCATCAGCAAAATCGCCGGCAGCGCAATGCTGGCAATGCGCGGGCCGAGCGAGGCCGAGGCCGCCACAAACTGCGACACCAGCAGCAGCGCGACCGACGACATCGGTGACATCGCGCAGCCGACCCACAGGGCTTGCTTCCAGCTCGCGCCGCTGCCCACATTGCCGAGCGCCACGCCCATGATTTTGGCCAGCGCCCTTGCCGCCACCAGCGCCAGCACCATGCCGGCGACCGGGCCGCTCCAGTCGGCCTGCGCGGCCACCACGGAAACCAGCACAAACATCAGCATGGTCAACATCGCCGAAGCGGTGCCCATCTGGCGCGGCCAGGACCAGGGGCGCGGATTGAGTTGCTTGAGCAGCATGCCGCCCAGCAGCGCGGCCAGCGGCGCCGAGCCGCCAAAATGCGCGGCCAGCGCGGCACCGGCGGCGATCAGGGCCAGCAGCAAGATGGCGGTGTTCTCACTGGTGGGGCTCATCACGCGCAGGGCCGACCGCAGGGCCAGCGCTAGGCCGGCGCCCACGGCCACCGACAAGCCCAGCACCACAGCCACCGGGTACAAGGTGTCGGCCAGGCTTTGCTCGCGGCCCATCATGCCGGCCTTGGCGCTGCAAAGCGTCAGCGCGTACAGCGTGCTCAGGGTGGACAGCACCATGGCCCGCTCAGTCACCGGACCCGAGGCACGGGTGTCCATGACCACACGCGACAGCACAGCCGGCGATGCGGCCATGGCCAGCAGGGCCAGCGGCTCGGCGACCACCTCGCGCATGCCAAAAAAAGTCAGTGACCAATAGACCATAAAAAAGGTCAGGGTCGATTCCGCCAGGCTTTGGACCAGCACCATCGGGTTGTGGCGGAACCAGCGCAAGGGAATGCGGCCCCCGGCTTCAAACAGCACGACAGCCACGCCGAGTTCGAGCAGGAACAGCCCGGTGCCCTGCAGAGGCCAGGCCGCACCAGTAAACCCGGCCAGACCGGCGAAGCCGCCCACCACCGAATAACCGACAACCTTGGGGATGCCGGCAAAGCGCTGCACCAGGTGACCGGTCAGGGCCGCCAATGCCAGCAGGATGGACCACTGAACAGTGGGCAAGCCGGCGGAGGGCTTGATCCATTCGGCCCAGATGGCCATGACTTCATTCATGGGTGGGAGTCTCCGTTGCTTGTTTAAGGGGACGGATGCAACCGGTCAGCGCGGCTGGACGGCATGCTCGATGGGACAGGCCCGCGATGCGACGTGAACGGCACTGGCAGACCCGGTGGCAAGTACCGGCAGTGAAGGCGCCACTAAATTTACAACAGTTCGCGCAGCCGCCTTGTAGGACAAGCCCCTTCATCGAGGCTCAGGCGCTTGACTGAAGGCTTGCTGTCAGCCGGGAATAAAAAAGTTTTTGGGGTGCGTGCGCCAGCGCGCCCAGATGGCTGCGCGGATGCGGGCGCGGTCCACGCCGCTGACGTTGTGCGCTTGCAGAGCCAGCCGGAAAGCCAGGTAAAAACTCACACCGAGGTTGAGTGCACCTATCAGCGGGATGGCCGCCACACACCACCACAACGCCGGCTGGCGCAGCACGTCCCAGCCCAGCGCCGCAGCGGCTGCGGCCAACTGCCCTGCCGACAGCGTGACGTGGCGCACTTCAAGCTCCAGGCCGAAAAACCCGGTCATCGGCGGAATCAGGCCGAGCATGAAACCGAGCGCGATGTTGGAGGTGAAGCCCGAGATGTTGTCGCGCATGAAGCTGGCCCAGCGCCGCGCGCGCTCCACCCCCAGCGCGCGCGTGATGCGCGGGTTGTAGCGCATCGCTGACGCCAGGCGGTACAACACAAACCAGTTTTCCACCCAGCCGCCAATGATGCTGGCGGCGAACAACACGGCACCGGTGAACGCCGCCCACAGCAGCGTGGGGCCCAGCAGGCTCAGCGTCTGCAGCACATGCGCGGCCTCCTTCGCATCAATCATGGGGCGGCCCAGGCCGAACTGGATGGCGGCGCTGATCAGCAGCACCACCGGCACCACCATCAGCACGTTGCCGAGCACCGCCGCGACCTGCGAGCGCACCAGATGGGTCACCTCATCGACAAACTCGCTGACCGCTTCGCCCGAGCGCAGGTCCTTGAGTTTGGCGGCCATGGCCGGCGCCGTCATGGCCGGCTGCTTGGTGGCCAGCGTGAAATGCAGCAACTGGATCAGCACAAAACTGGCGGCGTACATCACGCTGGCCAGAAAGCCGCTCCAGAAGGCCGACAGCGCCAGCCCGACGATCATGAATTTGAGCAAGGTGGTGCCCGCCGTCAGTGCGCCGCCGCCGGCCGCCTTGCCCAGCATTTGCACATAGGCCGCGCGGTCACGCGTGATGTAGTGCTCGCCGGTTTCGGCGCCGCGCTCGGCCACTTTGGCGGCCAGCAAGGTGGAGTTGGCCGCGACCAGCGCGCGTATGCTGCGCCTTTCCTCGGCCAGCAACACCAGGCGTGCCAGCAGTTGCATCGCGCTGCCGGCTGGTTTGTCGGACAGCAGGCAATCGAGCAGTTCACGGATGCGCAGGATGCGCTCGCGCAACTGGCGCAGGCGAAACACCAGGCCGACCGAAATGCCGTGTTCGTTCAGGTGCGCATACACCGACGAGGCCGCGCTGCGGCAGGCTTCCAGCCGGCTTTTGAACTGGTCCAGTGCCAGGTGCAGCGCGCCGCTGTCATGGCCGTGTGCCAACAGGGCAGCGCGCACGGCCTCCAGGTCGCCCGCCAGGCCGTGAAAGGGCCGGACCTGCAGCGCCTGCGCGCTCATGCGCAGGCGCAACTCGGGGGAAAAGCCGGTGGCGGCCACCTGGCTGGTGCAATAGGTCAGCGCTTCCAGCAGCACG
>JAZKIE010000318.1:0-2092 GCA_040385025.1 Pseudomonadota bacterium
GCCATCGAGATCGAAAACAAGGTGCGCGAATCGCTGGGCATTCCGCTGATCCAGGATGCCGTGGGCAACAAGCCGGAAAAAGCCGACAAGGCGGAAAAAGCCGAGAAGGCCGAGAAGGCGCCCAAAGTAGTGGCTGCCTGAGGCAACAAACCCTGAGCTTGCACAAATTGGCCTCTAGCCCCCCGCCCGGAAAGCATGAGTAGCTATCAAAACAGTAGCAATCAGCGGCCGGGCCGGGCGGCGGGCAAGGCGGCGTCAGCGGCCGGTTTCGGTCTGTCACTGAAAGGGCGGGCCCTGCGTTACCTGGCGGCGCGTGAACACTCGCGCGCCGAGCTGGAGCGCAAGCTGGCGGTCCATGCGGAGTCGCCAGAGCAACTGGCCCAGGTGCTCGACGAGCTGCAGGCCAAAGACTTCATCAGCGAGGCGCGGGTGGTCGAGTCGGTGATCAACCGGCGCGCCGGACGCTTCGGTGCCGCGCGCATCCGCCATGAACTGCAGGGCAAGGGCCTGGCGCCCGAAGCCGTGGCTGAGGCCGTCAACGGACTCAAGGCCAGCGAGGTCGAGCGCGCGCGTGAAGTCTGGCGAAAGAAGTTTGCTGAGCCTGCGGCTGACGCCGCTGCGCGCGGCAAACAGATGCGTTTCCTGGCGGCACGCGGTTTTGGATCAGAGGCGATACGCCGGGTGGTGTCGCAGGCTGACGAGGATTAACCGGCTGCTACCGCAAATTATCAGCAAAAACTGCTTCTGGCCCCCGGCTGGCGGGAGCAAGCAGCTATTGTTTTAATAGCAAATCAAAGTCCCAGCATCAGCTCGAGGTTCTGCACGGCAGCGCCGGATGCGCCTTTGCCGAGGTTGTCCAGCCGCGCAATCAGCACCGCGTGGCGGAATTCTTCGTTGCCGAACACGCGCAACTCCATCTTGTTGGTGTCGTTCAAGGCCAGCGCGTCGATGGCCGTGCTGCCTTCGACCGGCTCGACCGTGACCCAGGGGCTGCCGGCGTAGTGGCGCGCCAGCACATCCTGCAACTGGGCGGCGGTGGGCTGGCCAGTCAGCAAGTCCAGGTGCAAGGGCAGTTGCACCAGCATGCCCTGTTTGAAGTTGCCGACGGAAGGTGTGAACACCGGGCGGCGTGTCAGCCCCGTGTATTTCATGATCTCCGGCAGGTGTTTGTGTTTGAGGTTCAGGCCGTAGACCTGGTACAGCGGCGCCTTGCCAGCTTCGTAGTCCTCGATCATGGTCCGGCCGCCGCCGGAGTAGCCGCTGACCGCGGGAATCGCCAGCGGATAGTCCCTGGGCAGCAGGCCGGCATCGACCAGCGGGCGGATCAGTGCGATCGCGCCGGTCGAATAACAGCCGGGGTTGGCAACACGGTCGGCGCTGGCGACCGCCTCACGCTGGCCGGTCGCGAGTTCGGGAAAACCAAACACCCAGCCCGGCGCCGTGCGGTGCGCGGTGGAGGCATCAATGATCTTCGGGCCTTTGTTGCCGCTGACACGGGCCAGGTCGTCGATCATGGCGACCGATTCACGCGCCGCGTCATCGTGCAGGCACAGCACCACCAGATCGACCGTGCCCATCAGTGCGCGCTTGGCCGCAGCATCCTTGCGCAGCTCGGGCGCGATGCTGACCAGCTCGATGGCGGGCATGGCTTGCAGGCGTTCCCGGATCTGCAGACCCGTGGTTCCCGCTTCGCCGTCGATAAAAACCTTGGCCATGGAGGCTTCTTCCTGTGGAAATTGCTAATTACGGAGGGGTCAGGCGCGCACAATAATTGTGCATCGCAACATGATACAGTTCTGCGCTGCTGCCTGCAGTGATCGACGGCGTTACATTTTGGGGAATTCTGCGAAATGTGGCAGATCCACATCACCCCGCTGACGCCCCTTTTTACCGACTCCTGGAAGTAATTTCATGAAAATTCACGAATACCAAGGCAAGGAAATCTTGCGCAACTTTGGTGTCCCCACGCCACGCGGCATTCCCGCCTTCACCGTGCAGGAAGCGGTGGAAGCTGCGCAAAAACTAGGCGGCCCGGTCTGGGTGGTCAAGGCCCAGATCCACGCGGGCGGCCGCGGCAAGGGCGGCGGCGTCA
>JAZKIE010000319.1:0-3251 GCA_040385025.1 Pseudomonadota bacterium
ACGGCTGGGACAAGGCCGAGAACAATGGTTATGTCTACCGCACCCTCAGTGGCGAGACCATGACTTACCGGTATGACGCGGGTATTGCCCGGGATGCAACCGAACGCATGATCGCGTTTTTTAATCGCTATCGCTGAGCCGCCGTAGACAAACGGCGTTGAACGGTTTCCTCAGTTATCCCTCTGCGCGCGGGCCTTGTACTCAGGCGGTTTTGCCGCCGCGCAGGCGCTCGATCAGGCCATTGAGCTCGTCCAGCGACGAGAACTGGATCGCCACCTCGCCCATGTCCTCGCGCCGGCCGTTGCGCTTGACCTGCTTTTTGATGCGCACCTCGACATCGGCCATCAGCAGGTCGGCCAGTTCTTCTTCCACGCGACGCGTGTCGCGCGACTTTTCCTTGGCGGCTTTTTGCGGTTTCAGCGAGAACTCGGCGCTGAGCTTTTTGACCAGGCTTTCGGCTTCGCGCACGGACAGCTTTTTGGCGGCGATCTGGTTGCCGGCGGTGATCTGCGTCGCGCGGTCCAGGCTGAGCAGCGCACGCGCATGGCCCATGTCGATGTCGCCGGCCATCAGCATGGTCTGCACCGGCTCGGCCAGGTTCAGCAGGCGCAGCAGGTTGGACGCGGCGCTGCGCGAGCGGCCCACGGCCTGCGCGGCAAGTTCGTGAGTGAGCCCAAACTCTTTCACCAGGCGTTGTAGGCCCTGGGCTTCCTCCAGCGGGTTCAGGTCCTCGCGCTGGATGTTTTCAATCAGCGACATGGCGGCGGCCGACTCATCGGGCACGTCGCGCACCAGCACTGGCACGCTGTCCAGGCCGGCAATTTTGGCGGCGCGGAAGCGTCGTTCACCGGCAATGATTTCGTACTTGCCGTCGTTGGCGCCCGCGCTCAGGCGACGAACCAGAATCGGCTGCATGATGCCCTGCGCCTTGATCGACTCGGCCAGCTCGTAGAGCGCGCCCTCGTCCATGCGGGTGCGCGGCTGGTACTGGCCAGCCACCAGGTCGGTCAGCCGCAGCGAAGCCGGCTGGCCGGGGCTGGTGGCGCTGCTGGCGCCGTTTTCAAGCACGTTGGCAGACTCGCCGACGGTGGGGCCCAGCAGGGCCTGCAGGCCGCGGCCCAGGCCCTTGGGTTTTTTGGTGACCATGATTTTTCCTTCGTTTCGTATTCGGTTTTATTCGGCCGTGCTGCCGCCCAGCGACTGCAACACGCCGCGCCAGAGCGCATCACGTTCTTCATAAGGCTGGGCATCCTGCCGGCCGCTGGCGCCTTCCCAGACCGAGGTCAGCACCATCACCAGGCCCGAGGACGGTTGCACGTAAACGCCCTGGCCGTGGATGCCCTGCATGGCAAAGCTGCGCTCCTTCATCGGCAACAGCCAGAACTGGTAGCCGTAGCCAAAATAAGGCGTGGCCTTGCGGGGTTTGAAGGCTTCCGGCTGGCGCGCCGGGTCGGTGGCGTCCAGCAGGTAGTCGGGCGGCAAGACCTGCTGCCCACCCGCCTTGCCGCCGTTCGCCAGCAGCAGGCCGAGCCGGCCCCAGTCGCGCAGGCTGGCATTGAAAGCGCCATAAGACTGTTCCTGGCCGTCGCTTCCGATGCGCCAGACCGCGTCGTGCTCCGCGCCGATCGGTTTCCACAGCCATTCGCTGGTCAGTTCGGCCACGGTTTTACCGCTGGCCGCCGCCAGCACACGGCCCAGCACATCGGTTTCGGCGCTGGCATAAACAAATTTTTCCCCGGCGGCGCTGTGCCGGGCCGTGATGGAGCGCAACACGTCTGCCGGCGTGCCGGCACCGGGCGCACCCGCGCCGGCGCGCGACAGCCGGGCGATGTCGTCGCTGCCGTCATAACGCTCGGTGAAGGTCAGGCCCGAACTCATGCGCAGCAACTGCCGCACCGTGGTGGCGCCGTAAGGGCTGCCGGCCAGCGCCTTCACGTATTTTTCAGCGGGGTCGTCCAGCGAGCTGATCAGGCCCTGCGCATGGGCCTGGCCGACCAGCAGCGCGGTCACGCTTTTGGCCATGGAGAACGAGAGAAAGCGCGCATCGTCCTTGCGCCCGTAACGGTAATGTTCGGCAACAATCTCGCCGTTTTTGAGCACCAGCAAGCCGGTGGCGCGCTGGCGCTCCAGGTAGTCGGCCAGCGTGTAGCGGATGTTGCGGTAGCGATAACTGATGGCCGGTGGCTGCGCCGCCTGTGGCAAGACACTGGCCTGCGCTGCGCGCGCGACCGGACGGGTGCGCACGCCCGGCACTTTGTCGAGTGCCGACCAGGCGCCGACACGGTAAGGGTTGTTGTACCAGGTGGCGGCTGTCCCCAGTGGGTAGTTCTGCGCCTTGCCGAGCCGGTCTTCGTCGGGTTCGGCGCGCGCCGGCAGGCAGCCGGCGGCCAGCGCCATCAGCAGCCACGCGCTGCGCGTTTTCATGCGCCGCGCTCCGGCAGCGCCATCAGGCGCTCCAGCCGCAGATGCGCCTCGGGCCAGTCGCCCAGGCCGCTGTCGGCGTTGAGGTGACCGAGTGGGCCGGCGTCGACAAATTCGGAACCCCATGCGGCGGCAAACTCACGCGCACGGTCCGGCCGGCAGTAAGGGTCGCGGCTGCTGGCCAGCACCACCGAAGGGAATGGCAATGTGTTCATGGGCACCGGTGCCCAGCTCGTCAACATCTGGCGCACTTCTTCACGGTCCACATCGGGCGGCGCGACCAGCAGCGCCGCCTTCACACGCTGCGTGTTGCGCGAGTGCGCAGCCCAGGCGGCCGTCAGGATGCAGCCCAGGCTGTGCGCCACCAGCACGACCGGCTCGTCGCTGCCGAGGATCACGTCTTCCAGCCGCGCAATCCAGTCGCCGCGCAGCGGCTGCATCCAGTCGTGCTGCTCCACGCGCTCGTAGCCATGCGTCGCTTCCCACAGGCTTTGCCAGTGGCCGGGGCCGCTGTTTTGCCAGCCGGGCAGGACCAGAACATTCGATGGCTTCATCCGCCAGAGCCCTGATTTGCTATGATTTCAGGAGCTGCCAACGCAAGCTGGGCAAGGGCTGGAGGCCGATTTGGCTTGAAGCTCGCCATCACATGACCTTGATGCGCTGCACCATCTCTTCAGCAAAGGCCACAAAGGCCAAAGCGCCTTTGGAGGCCGGGTCGAACACCACGCCGGGCAGGCCGTAACTGGGCGCTTCGGCCAGGCGCACATTGCGCGGGATCACGGTGTTGAAGACCTTGTCGCCGAAATGCTCCTTGAGCTGGTCGCTGACCT
>JAZKIE010000320.1:0-2903 GCA_040385025.1 Pseudomonadota bacterium
TTATAGGCAATGACTCAATTCAAGCTCCACTTGCGCCAATACAGTATCCCAGTCGCCAACGGTCGGTTGCCTGAACAGTTTGACTGAGTGGTACCAGGGGCTGTCGTTCCTGTTCAGTAGCCATCGCCAGTCAGAATTGAAAGGTAGCAATATCCACGCGGGTTTGCCCATGGCGCCCGCCAAATGAGCAACGCTGGTGTCAACCGTGATCACCAGATCCATCAAATCTATCAACGCGGCGGTGTCGCTGAAATCCTCCAGCGTTTCACCGAAAAAGTGAATATTGGAGGTCTGGGCCAATAGGCCCTGATCCTGCGGGCGCAGTTCTTTTTGCAGGCAGTAGTAGGCTGCCGGGCCATCGGTCAATGCTGAAAATTTGTCCAGGCTGATGGAGCGATTTTGATCGTTCTGATGCTGGACATTGCCGCTCCACACCAAGCCCACATTCTTTTTCCCCGACTGATTTAACCGGGATTTCCATGTCGTCTGTTTTTCCCTTCCGCTCCGCACATAGGGTGAGCCGGAGATGGTGCTTTCCGTTGTCCTGAATGCGAGTGGCAAACTCAGAAGTGGACAGTGGTAGTCGAAATGAGGCAATGGCTCTCCTCGACTGAATAGCGCAGCCACACCCTCCAATTCTTTCAGCAGGTTTTTCAACGGTGATTGCACTTCAAGCAGCACGGTTGCGCCCAGATCCGAAACCTGTTTCGCATACCGACAAAACTGGATGGTGTCTCCCAGACCTTGTTCGCTGTGCAGCAGCACTGTTTTCCCCCGCAGGGGTTCTTTGCCCAGCCAAAGTGGCTGGGCAAGACCCCTTGGCTTGTACAGTGTTGACGGCTGCTCCCAACGCCATTCGTATTTCTCCCATCCGGCGGCCCAGTCGCCCGTGGACAGTCTGCAGAGGCCTTCATTCAGGTTTGCTTCCGCGAAGTCCGGCCTGATCTCAAGTGCCTGTTGATAGCTTTTGAGCGCTTCCTGATGGCGCTTGAGGTCGCGCAACGCATTGCCGCGATTGCCTAGCGCCTCAACATGGCCGGAATTGATCTGGAGTGCGAGGTCAAAGCTTTCCAATGCTTCCTGATGACGCATCAGGGCTTGCAATGCGGCTCCTCGACCGTTGAGTGCCTCTGCGTGGTTTGACCTCACCTTCAGCGCGAGGTCATAGCTCCTTAGCGCTTCTTGATAGCGCTTCATATCGCATAACGCATTGCCGCGGTTGTGGAGCGCTTCAACATGGTCCGGCTTGATGCTGAGCGCCCTGTCGTAACTTTCCATCGCCTGCATATGGTGGCCTAGTTTGCGGAGCATCTGACCCCGATTGCTCAGTGCGTCCGCATTGTCCGGTTTCAGTTTGAGCGCCATGTCATAACTGGCAAGCGCACCCTCGAAGTCTTGCAAATCGCGCAGCGCATTACCGCGATTGTTGAAGGCTGCCGGGAAAAGCGGGTTTATCTTGAGTACCCGGTCATAACTCCCCAATGCTTCAGAAGGCCGGCTGAGATCGCACAGTACATTGCCGCGGTTGTAGAGCGCGTCGACATAGTTTGGGTTGCCTTTGATTGCCTTGTCATAGCTTTCCAATGCGTCTTCCTGGCGGCCCAGGCTGCGCAGTACGTTGCCGCGGTTGTAGAGTGTGACGGTGTGCCGGGCATTGACGGCAAGGGCCTGATCGAACAACCCAACAGCATCTGTGAAATTTGCCTGTTGCGCGGAGGCCGTCGCGAGAAGTTGCAAGGCATCGAAATGTCGCGGCTCTGTACGTAATATTTCCTTGTACAGGGCTACTGCTTGATCCAATTGGCCTTTTTGATGCATGGCTATTGCCGCCGCCAATTTCTCCACAATGTTTTTTTGCTTGGTGTGGGACTGCCCTGGTTGTTTCGAGGGGAATTTGTTTGGGTGCATGAGGGTGTATTTGTCTCTATTTCTCAAGTCATGAGCGTAAGCGCTTGCCGGTTGCTTTAGTTGTCACGGCGCCGTTGGGCTCAATTGGCCCTGAGCGCGCGCCGGTACTGCACCGCCTCAGCCACATGCGTGAGCTGCACCGACTGCGCGCCGGCCAGGTCGGCGATCGTGCGGGCCACTTTCAGGCAGCGGTGGATGCTGCGGCCCGACCAGCCCAGTCGCGCCGCAGCCGTGTTCAAAAACTTCGCGGCGGCTTCATCGAGCTGACACTGGGCATCAATGGCCTTGCCCTGCAGGGCCTGGTTGCTGCTGCCCTGGCGCGTCATGGCCCGCTCACGCGCCGCGACCACGCGTTGCCGGATCGCAGCCGTGCTTTCGCCCGGTGGGGTGTTGATCAGTTCGTCGGCTGCCAGCGCGCCGACTTCCACGTGCAGGTCGATGCGGTCCAGCAGGGGGCCGCTGAGTTTGCCCTGGTAACGCGAGACCTGGTCGGGCGAGCAGCGGCAGGCGCGCAGCGCGGAGCCGAGGTAGCCGCAGGGACAGGGGTTCATGGCCGCGATCAACTGGAAACGCGCCGGAAACTCCGCGCGCTGGGCTGCACGCGAGATCGTGATGGTCCCCGACTCCAGCGGCTCACGCAGAGCTTCCAGCGCGGCGCGTGGAAACTCCGGCAACTCGTCAAGAAACAGGACGCCATGGTGCGCCAGCGAAATTTCACCGGGTTTGGGCGGTGAGCCGCCGCCGACCAGGGCGACAGCGCTGGCGGTGTGGTGCGGCGAGCAGGTCGGGCGCTGGGCCCAGCGGTCCAGCGAAAAACGGCCGCCCAGCGAGGCAATCGCCGCGCTCTGCAGCGCTTCTTCGGTGCTCATGGCCGGTAGCAGGCCGGCAAAACGCTGCGCCAGCATGGACTTGCCCGAACCGGGTGCACCCATCATCAGCACGCTGTGGCCGCCGGCGGCGGCGATTTCCAGCGCGCGTTTGGCCGCCGCCTGGCC
>JAZKIE010000321.1:0-1969 GCA_040385025.1 Pseudomonadota bacterium
AGCCTGCGCCCAAACAATGTCAGTTACCATCAAAACATCATAAAAACCGGGGCTGGCAGCCATGGCGCAGCACCCGAAATCCTCCAAACAATGTCCATGTCCACGATGCCCGACTCAACAACCACAAGCTCTGCTCCACAGGCCGCCGATTCGGCATTGATGCGCGAAGTCGCTGAACTGGTGGTGTCCTCGCTCAACCTCGAAACGGTCGCCGCCGACATCCAGCCTGACGATCCCCTGTATGGCGACGGTTTGGGCCTGGATTCGATCGACATCCTGGAAATCGCGCTGGTGGTCTCCAAGCGTTATGGCCTGCAGTTGCGCGCTGACCACGAGGACAACACCGCCATCTTCCAGTCGCTGCGCAGCCTGAGCAATCACATCGCGCTGCAAAGAACGAAGTGAAACCCGGCTTGACGGCGAAACTGCTGCTTGGCGCTCGCTGGGCAGCCATAGCCGCCTTCTGTGTCGGTTATTCAGTGCTGGCCCACCTCGCCTCCGCCAATCCCAAGCCCGACCTGTTCGACGCGGCCGTCGCCATTGCCCCCTTGCTGGCGCTGGCCTTGCTGCTGGCCTGGCGTTCACCGCAGCGGCCGTGGATGCTGCTGCTGTGCCTGGCAAGCTGCGCCGCACTGTATGCGACCAGCAGTTGGCTGGTGCAGCATTTCAACTGGGTTTTTCTGCTGCAGCATGCCGGTATGCAGGCCTTGCTGGGCCTGGCTTTCGGCCGAAGCCTGCGCGACGGACAAGTGCCCATGGTGTCGCGTTTTGCGGCGGTGGTTCACGGCAAGCTGTCGCCGGCGCTTGCACGTTACACCCGCCAGGTCACCTGGGCCTGGACGCTTTATTTCGCGGTCATGACGACGCTGTCGCTGCTGCTCTTCTGGCTGGCGCCCGTCGCAGTCTGGTCGGTCCTGGCCAATCTGCTGAACCTGCCCTTGCTGATCCTGATGTTTGCGGCGGAGTACGGCGCGCGCCTCTACTTTTTGGCCCCTTCGGACCGTGCCGGCCCGCTGGAGGCGATACGCGCCTACCGGCAAGCGGGCTCACGCACCGCGCCACCGCCCTGATCGCCGCCCATGCCTGTGACCCACTACGCCCTCCTTTCCCACGCGCACGGCGACAACATCGTGGCCTGGCGTTATGGCCAAAGCATCAGCGTGCGCCAGTTTCTGGCCGATGTGCGGCAGTTGGCTGCGGCCCTGCCCGCTGGCAGCCACATGCTCAACGCCTGCAGCGACCGCTACCACTTCACCGTCGGGCTGGGCGCCGCCTTGCTGACGCGCAAAATCAGCCTGCTGCCGCCCACCCACACACCGGAAATGATCGGCCAACTGCAGGTCTTGGCGCACGATGTTTTTTGCCTGGCCGACGCGCCGCACGCGATCAACCTGCCTGGCTTTGTTTACCAGGACGCGTTTGCCCAGGGGCCGGCCGATGCCGACACCGGTGAGGCCTGCGATATACCGCTGATACCCGGCAACCAGCCGGTGGCCGATGTGTTCACCTCGGGCTCAACCGGCCTGCCGCAGCCCCACCGCAAAACCTGGGGCTCGCTGGTACACAGCGCACGGGCCGAGGCGCTGCGCCTGGGCGTGGACCTGAACCAGGACCTGGAAAAAGGGCGGCCTTACAGCATCGTGGGTACGGTGCCGCCGCAGCACATGTTCGGCTTTGAATCGACCGTGCTGCTGGCGCTGCAAAGTGGTGCTGCGCTTCACGCCGGCCAGCCCTTTTATCCGGCGGACATTGTCAGCGCCCTGCAGGGCACGCCGCGCCCACGGCTTCTGGTGAGCACGCCCGTGCACTTGCGCGTGCTGCTGTCCTCGGGGGTGGGCCTGCCGGCGCTGGACCTGGTGCTGTCGGCGACCGCACCCATGCCGCCGGCGCTGGCCCAGTCTTGTGAAACCCATTTTTCGGCGCCGCTGTTCGAGATTTATGGCTCCACCGAAACCGGGCAAATCGCGTC
>JAZKIE010000321.1:2069-18121 GCA_040385025.1 Pseudomonadota bacterium
TTTTTCATGCCTGACGACAGCGACCACGAAGCGGTGGTGCGCCTGATGGCTTTTGTGGTGGCGCCGGGCATGAGCGCAGCCGATCTGCAGGCGGCATTGAAAAAACGCATCGACCGTACCTTTTTGCCACGCCCGCTGGTGCTGCTCGATGCCTTGCCACGCAACAGCACCGGCAAGCTGCCGCGCGAAGCGCTGTTGGCTTTGGCCCATGCGCAGCAGGCGCCCGCGCGCCCGAAAGGCGGTCCGGATGCAGGGTGAAACCAGCCTGAGCTTTGCCAGCGGCCACCCGGCATTTGCCGGCCACTTTCCAGGCCGTCCCATCGTGCCGGGCGTGCTGCTGCTCGATGCGGCCATCCATGCCATCTTGCAGGCCGGTGACGGCGCGGCCGGCGACGGCATCACCTGCCAGGTCAACTCCGCCAAATTTCTCAGCCCGGTATCCCCGGACGAGCACCTGACCCTTTCGTGGAGCGCCACCGGCAAAGGTCAGGTCCGCTTTGACATCGCTGGCAGCGGCCGTCAGGTGGCGACCGGCGTGCTGTCTTGGGGGCCGCCATGAGCGACGCCGGCAACCCATCTCCATCCCCCGCCCAGGCCGCCTGGCGAGAGCGGCCGGAACGCAGCAACATGCTGATGCTGCGGGTCATGACCTGGATCTCCCTGCGCCTGGGCCGCCCTGCGGGCCGCTGTGTGCTTTACGGCATCGCCGCCTACTTCCTGCTGGCCAACGCCACTGCGCGCCGCGCTTCGCGCGACTACCTGCGCCGCGTCGGGAATGTCCCGCAGGTCGGCTGGCGCCATGTCTTTCGGCACTTTCTGAGTTTTGCATCGTGCATCCACGACAGGGTCTACCTGATCAACGACAAATTCGAACTCTTCGACATCCAGATTCACAAAGAGCATTTGATCTCCGAGCTGACTGCCGATCAAAAAGGCGTGTTCCTGATGGGCGCCCATGCCGGCAGCTTCGAGGTATTGCGTGCCATCGGGCGGCGCCGGCCGGGCCTGCGGGTGGCGATGGTGATGTTTGAAGAAAATGCCCGCAAGATCAACGCGGCGCTCAGTGCCATCAACCCGGCGGCGCAGCAGGACATTGTGGCGCTGGGCCATGCCGACTCCATGCTCAAGGTGCATGAACTGATTGAAGGCGGCAGCGTCGTCGGCATGCTGGCCGATCGCTGCCTGAACCAGGACAGCACCCGGCCCGTGCCGTTTCTCGGCGAATCGGCCGAGTTCCCGGTCGGGCCTTTTCGCATGGCGGCGATTTTGCGGCGGCCGGTGCTGTTCATGGTCGGGCTTTACGGCGGCGGCAATCGCTACGACATCCACTTTGAAACGCTGGCTGATTTTTCCAGCATCCCCGCTGGTGGGCGTGAAGCCGCCGTGCAGGCCGCGATGGCGCGTTACGCCGCGTTGCTGGAAACCCATTGCCGCGCAGCGCCCTACAACTGGTTCAATTTTTTTGACTTCTGGCAGCCCGCCAGGCGCACGCCCGACGCAACCCCGGTACCTCCCCATGCATGACGCACAGCGCCCGCTTTCCTCACACCTCTCCTTCGGACTGGCGGCCGCCGGCCTGCTGCTGGCCCTTTTTGGCACACCGGCCCTGGCGGCGTGGGACGTCGCGCAATTGATGCAGGGCCTGGCGCAGAACAAATCGGGCCGCGCCAGCTTTGTCGAGAAAAAATACATCGCGCTGCTCGACAAACCGGTGGAGTCTTCGGGCGAGCTGCTGTACACCGCGCCGGACCGGCTGGAAAAACGCACCCTCAAACCCAGGCCCGAATCCATGTTGATTGAAAGTGGCACGCTGACGGTGGAGCGCGGCAAGCGCCGCACGACCTTGCGCCTGCAGGACTATCCGGAGCTGGTGGCATTCACCGAAAGCATACGCGGCACGCTGGCCGGCGACCTGGCCGCCCTCAGGCGCATTTACAACCTGGACCTTGACGGCACGGAGGAGCGCTGGACACTGACGCTGCGCCCCATTGAAACCAAAATGCTGGAGGTGGTGCAGCGTATCCGCATCGGCGGCAGCCGCGCCGAGGTCAAAACCATCGAGATCGAGCAGGCCGACAAGGACCGCTCGGTCATGGTCATCGCTCCGCTGACGCCATGACAAAAGGCTTTTTCCAGGGGCGCTTGCTGCCGGTCTGGATCTGGCTGGTCGCCCTGCTGCTGTGCGGCGTGCTGGTGGCGCGCACCCATTTCACCGCCGACATGTCGGCCTTTTTGCCGCGTTCGCCCACGCCAGAGCAGCAACTGCTGGTGGACCAGTTGCGCGACGGGCTGGTATCGCGCCTGATCCTGGTCGCCGTTGAAGGCGGTGACCCCGCCAGCCGTGCCGCCGCATCGGGCGCCATGGCCGGCCAGTTGCGCAACGACAAACGCTTCACCACCGTCAGCAACGGCGAGTCCGGCGGCATGCAGCGCGACCAGGCTTTCCTGTTCGAGCACCGCTACCTGCTGAGCCCCGCCATCACGCCGGCGCACTTCAGCGTCGAAGGTCTGCGCTCTGCGATCGGCGAAACGCTGGACCTGCTGGCCTCACCGGCCGGCTTGCTGACCAAGTCCCTGTTGCCACGCGACCCGACCGGCGAAATCCCCTTGTTGCTTGAAGAGTTTTCGGGCGATGGCAGCAGCGGCGCCAACCGGCCCAACGTAGCCGGCGGTGTCTGGGCCTCGCGCGATGGCAAGCGCGCCCTGCTGCTGGCGCAAACCGTGGCGCCGGGTTCGGACACCGATGCCCAGGAAGAAGCGATTGGCGCCGTGCGCACGGCCTTCGCGCAGGCGCAACAAGCCGGCGGCACGCCGGACCAGAAACTGCAGCTCGTGGTCACCGGCCCCGGCGTCTTCGCCGTGCAGGCCCGCGAAACCATCAAGCGCGAGGTCACCCGGACCTCGGTCATCAGCATGGTGCTGATGCTGACACTGCTGATCGTGATTTACCGCTCGCTGACCACACTGGCCCTGGGCATGGTGCCGGTGGTGTCAGGCACCGTGGCCGGCATCGTTGCCGTCAGCCTCGGTTTTGGTGAGGTGCATGGCATCACGCTGGGCTTCGGCACCACGCTGATCGGCGAGGCGGTGGATTATTCGATTTACCTGTTCGTGCAGTCGGAGCGCACGGCGACCTCCAAAACCGACTGGGTGCGGCGCTTCTGGCCGACCATACGCCTGGGCGTGCTGACCTCGGTGGCTGGCTTTGCCTCGCTGCTGTTCTCGGGCTTTCCGGGGCTGGCGCAACTGGGCCTGTACTCCATCGTCGGCTTGCTGACGGCGGCGGCTGTCACGCGGTTCGTCATGCCGCTGCTGCTGCCCGCGGGTTTTCGCGTGCGCGATGTATCCGCGCTGGGCGAACGGCTGGCGGTCTGGGTGCGTTTTGCACCGCGCCTGAAATGGGCGGCACTGGCCTTGATGGCGCTGGCCTGTGTGCCACTGGCCATGCACCGCGACAATTTATGGAACCACGAGCTGTCGGCACTGAGCCCGATCTCGCTGGCCGACCAGATGCAGGACACCGCGCTGCGCGCCGACCTCGGTGCGCCTGACGTGCGTTACCTGGTGGTCATCAGCGCCGCCACCCAGGAGCAGGTGCTCCAGGCCGCAGAGGGCACGGTGCAGGCGCTGCAGGGCCTGGTCGAGCGCCAGGTGATCACCGGTGTGGACACGCCAACGCGGTTTTTGCCCAGCATGGCGACCCAGCAGGCCCGGCTGGCCAGCCTGCCCGCTGCGCCGCAACTCAAGGAAAGCCTGGCCCAGGCCGTGAAGGACTTGCCCATTCAGGCCGACCGGCTGGCCCCTTTTCTGGCCGATGCCGAGGCAGCCCGACAGAGCCGGCCGCTGCAGCGGGCCGAGCTCACCGGCACCACGCTGGCCGTGGCCGTCGATGGCATGTTGTTGCAGCGCGGCGCCTCGCCCGGCCGGCCAGCCGGCTGGAGTGCGCTGCTGCCCCTGCACGCGCCAGCCAACGGCATCATTGATGCCGCCGCCGTGCGGCAGGTACTCGCGGACGCACCAGGCGATCGCGCCACCGGCAGCGCCCTGTTCGTGGACCTCAAGGGCGAGGCCGACCGCCTCTACAGCGGCTACCTGCGCGAGGCGATTGTGTTGTCCCTGGCCGGCCTGGCTGCCGTGGCGCTGTTGTTGCTGCTGAGCCTGCGTTCGGCGGTGCAAACCCTGCGTGTGCTGGCACCGCCTGCCGCCGCCATCATCGTGGTGCTGGGCGGCCTGGCACTGGCCGGCCACCGCATGACGATTCTTCATCTGATCGGGCTGCTGCTGGTGGTTGCCGTGGGCTCCAACTACGCACTGTTTTTCAACAGCGGCCCGCCCAAGTCCGGCCCCGAAGACGAGGCATCACGCGCGGACCGCGAAGCAGCCGGCATCACGCCACGCACCCTGGCCTCGTTGCTGTTTGCCAACCTCACCACGGTGGCCGGTTTCGGCGTGCTGGCGATTTCGAGCGTGCCGGTGTTTCAGGCCATCGGTTTGACGGTTGGCCCCGGCTCGGTGCTGGTGCTGCTGTTCTCCGCCATTTTTGCGGCGCAGCAGCCCTCACCCCTGACGGCACCCGCCAGAGGCGTCCAGCCATGAGCGCGCCGCTGACGTCAACCACCGCCCATGGCCGCTGGGACATGCCTGCCCTGGTGAAGATTTCGCTGGGCGTACATGCGGCCGCCGCGCTGGCCGTTCTGGCGGCCCCGGCCACGTGGCCCTGGGCGCTGGCAGCCCTGGTGCTCAACCATGCGCTGCTGGCGACGGTCGGCCTGCTGCCACGCACCGACTGGCTGGGCGCCAACTGGACCCGGCTGCCCGACGCTGCCGCAGCGCGCGGAGAAATCGCGCTGACCATCGACGATGGCCCGGACCCGGTGGTGACACCCGCCGTGCTGGACCTGCTGGATCGCCATGGCGCCAAAGCCACGTTTTTCTGCGTCGGCCGGCAAGCTGCGCTGTATCCCGAGATTTGCCGCGACATCGTGCGGCGTGGCCACCGCATTGAGAACCACAGCCAGCAGCACCGCCACAATTTTTCATTGCTCGGGCCCGGCGGCTTCCGGCGTGAACTCGAAGCCGCCCAGACCACCCTGACCGCGATCACCGGAGACCGTCCGCAATTTTTCCGCGCGCCGGCCGGTTTGCGCAACCCCTTCCTGGACCCGGCGCTGCAGCGCAGCGGCCTGCTGCTGGCGAGCTGGACGCGGCGCGCCTATGACACGCGGGTGGGCAACCCTGCCACCGTGTTGCGCAAACTGTGCAGCTCGCTGCGGGCTGGCGACATCCTGCTGCTGCACGACCGTCATGCAGCCCTCACACCCAAGGGCGTCCCCGTGATCCTGGAGGTCTTGCCACCCTTGCTGCAAGCCATCGCACAAGCCGGCCTGCGGCCCGTCACCCTTCGTGAAGCCCTGACATGACAGCCACCCCCACAGCATTCGTCAAACACCTGATCTCCAGGGCAGCAGCACCCTACCGGGCGGTCGGACTGTATAGCTGGTTTTTCGCGCGCGGCAAGCTCGGCGGCGACCCGGCATTTGCGCACCTGCTGGCTGCCGGACTGCTCACCGGGCGCGGGCGCATCCTCGACATCGGTTGCGGCCAGGGCTTGTTGAGCGCGTGGCTGCTGGCCGCGCAGGCCTCCAGCAACAGCGGCACATGGCCCGAAAACTGGCCGCCCGCACCGCAGCCCGATCATGTGCACGGAATCGAGCTGATGGCGCACGACGTGGCACGGGCCGACAGCGCGCTGGCGCCAGCAGTCAGCGCAGGCCGGGCCCGCTTTGTGCAGGCCGACATGTGCCGCGCGGATTTTGGCCAGACCGATGCGGTGGTGATTCTCGATGTGCTGCACTATGTTCCGCTGGCCGCGCAGGACGAGGTGCTGGCCCGTGTGCGCCGCAGCCTCTCGCCCGATGGCGTATTGCTGCTGCGAGTGGGTGATGCTGCTGGCGGTCTGCGTTTTTCCATCAGCAACTGGGTGGACCATGTGGTGACCACCTTGCGCGGGCACCGCCTCGGCATCCTGTATTGCCGTCCGCTGGCCGCCTGGCAGGCCACACTGCAGCAACTCGGTTTTGTGGTGGAGGCGCAGTCCATGAGCCAGGGCACGCCATTTGCCAACGTCCTGCTGGTGGCCCGGCTGCGCCCCGTTTCATGATCATCCCGAGGACCCTGATGACCCTTGCTCCTGCTTCATCGACTGGCGCCATGCAGGCGCTGCTGCTGTCGCACTTCACCGCCACCAGCGCCATTGGCGCGGGGCTTGATGCCACCCTGGCTTCGCTGCGGGCGGAACGCAGCGGCCTCAAACCCTGCGACTTTGATTCAGCCGATTTGGAAACCTGGATAGGCGAGGTCGAGGACGTCAACCTGCAAGTCCTGCGCCCCGACCTGCGCGCCTTTGACTGCCGCAACAACCGCCTGGCCCAGCTCGCCCTGCGTCAGGACGGTTTTGAACAGGCGGTGCTGGCTGCTGCAAGCCGTTACGGCAAGCGCCGCATCGGCGTGTTTCTGGGGACCAGCACCTCCGGCATCCTGGAGACCGAACTGGCCTACCGTGCGCTGGATCCCCTCACCGGCGCTTTGCCTGCGAATTTTGTGTACGCCGGCAGCCACAACCCGTTTTCAGTCACGGCCTTTGTCCGCGGCTACTTCGGCCTCGAAGGGCCGGCCATGACGGTATCGTCCGCCTGCTCTTCCAGCGCCAAGGTGTTTGCTTCGGCGCGCCGCATGATGACGGCCGGGCTGATTGATGCGGCCGTCATCGGCGGCGTGGATTCGCTGTGCCTGACCACGCTGTACGGCTTCAACTCGCTGGACCTGCTCTCGCGCCAGCCCTGCCAGCCCTTTGGCGCAGAGCGCAAGGGGATTTCCATCGGCGAAGGTGCGGCTTTTGTGCTGCTTGAAAAGTTGCCTGACAGCCTGGACGCGGGTGCCATCCTGCTGCGCGGCATCGGTGAGTCCAGCGACGCCCACCACATGTCGGCGCCGCATCCCGAAGGTCTGGGCGCCATCAGCGCCATGCGTCAGGCGCTGGCCAGCGCGGCAATACAACCCGGTCAGATCGACTACATCAACCTGCATGGCACGGCCACACCCGCCAACGACAGCGTCGAAGGTAAAGCCGTGGCCTCGGTGTTTGGCGACCATGCCCTGCCCTGCAGTTCAACCAAGGGCGCAACCGGCCACACCCTGGGCGCTGCCGGTGGTCTGGAGGCCGTGATCAGCGCCCTGGCGCTACAGCACGGCTTCATGCCCGGCGGCGTGAACACGCACACCGTGGACCCGGATTTGCCGGTGGACTACCTGCTGCACAAGCGCGACGAAGCGCCGCAACATGTGCTCAGCAACTCCTTTGGTTTTGGCGGCACCAATTGCAGCCTGGTTCTCGGCCGCGCGCGATAGGAAGCACCATGACTGCCAGCAATATTTCAGCGCTCACGGTGTTTGTGGAAGGCATTGGTCTGGTCGGCCCCGGCCTGTCCAGTTGGGAAGACGGCCGGGACAAACTGCTGGGCCAGTCGCCCTATGTGTCTGCCGCCACCGTGCTGCCCTCACCCATGTCGCTGCCCGCCGCAGAGCGCCGCCGCGCCGGCGCCGTCATCAAGGCGTCGCTGGCGGTTGGCCAGGAGGCTGTCAACGCCGCCGGGCTGCAGGCTTCAAGCCTGCCCTCGGTGTTCACGTCGTCCGGCGGTGACGGCGTGAACTGCCACGACATCTGCTCGGCGCTGGCCTCCAACGACCGGCTGATCTCGCCCACGCGTTTTCACAACTCGGTGCACAACGCAGCCTCGGGTTACTGGAGCATTTCAACCGGCGCCACGCCGACCTCGTCGGTGCTCTGCGCCCACGACGGCAGTTTTTCCGCGGGCTTGCTGGAAGCCATCACCCAGGCCGTGGTCGACGACACACCGGTGCTGCTGGTGGCCTACGACACCCATTACCCCGAACCCCTGCACAGCAAACGGCCGATTCCCGACACGCTGGGCGTGGCACTGGTGTTGAGCCCGCAGCGCAGCGAGCGCAGCCTGGCCCGCATCACGCTGTCAGGCGACCAGGGCCTGACCGACGCGGCGGCAGCCGTCATGAACGATCCCGCGCTGGAGTTCCTGCGCCAGACCATTCCTGCTGCGCGCGCCCTGCCTCTGCTGCGGCTCATCGCGGGTCAGCAGCCGGCAACCGTTGCGCTGGATTATCTGGACGGCATGCAACTGGCCGTGGACGTTGCGCCGCCATGAACCCGCCCCGCACGCTGAACCACGACGAGATTGCGCGGCGCATCCCGCACCAGGGCCATATGTGCCTGCTGGCCACGGTCACGGCCTGGGACGGCGACCGCATTGCGTGCCAGGCCAGCAGCCATCAGGCCACCGACAATCCGCTGCGCGCACAGGGCCGACTCGGTGCCGCTTGCGGTGTCGAATACGCGGCGCAGGCCATGGCGGTACACGGGACGCTGGTGGCCGAAAACACGGCTGACGGTTTGGATGCCGACGCTGTCCCACGCGCCGGCTACCTCGCCAGCATCCGCAGCGTGACCCTGCATGTGGACCGGCTGGACAGCATCGCTGCGCCGTTGCTGATCAGCGCCGAACGTATCACCGGCGATGACAACACCGTGCTGTACAGCTTTGCAGTGAAGGCCGGTGACACCACGCTGCTCAGTGGACGCGCTGTGGTGGTGCTTGATGCCTCCGCGCTGTCATTGCCACCCGCCGCCCCGGCCTGAGCCGGGCTACCCCAAGGAGAAACCCATGAGCACCCCTCCCAAACGCGCACTCGTCACCGGCGGCAGCGGCGGCATCGGTTCGGCCATTTGCCGGCGGCTCGCGTCCGACGGTTACAGCGTCATCGTTCACGCCAATGGCAATCTGGCCACGGCGCAGGCTCTGGCGGCCGACATCGTCGCCGGCGGCGGCATGGCCCAGGCGGTTGCCTTTGACGTGACCGATGCACAGGCAACGGCCACGGCGCTGGCCGACTTGCTGGAAGGCGGCGCTATCCAGGTGCTGGTCAACAACGCCGGCATCCACGACGATGCCGTGTTTCCGGGCATGCAACTGGCCCAGTGGCAGCGCGTGCTCGATGTATCGCTCAACGGGTTTTTCCATGTGACCCAGCCCCTGACCCTGCCCATGATCCGCACGCGCTGGGGCCGCATCATCACCATCACCTCGGTCGCGGCCGTGGCTGGCAACCGCGGACAGGTCAATTATTCGGCGGCCAAGGGCGCATTACACGCCGCCACCAAATCACTGGCACTCGAAGTGGCCAGCCGCGGCATCACCGTCAACGCAGTGGCGCCCGGCATCATAGACACCGCCATGACCAAGGACAGTTTCAGTCCCGAGCTCATCAACACCATGGTGCCCATGAAACGCGCCGGCAAGGCCGAAGAAGTTGCCGACCTGGTGGGTTTTCTGGCCTCAGAGCAAGCGGCCTACATCAGCGGCCAGGTTATTTCCATCAATGGCGGCATGATCTGAAACGATCCGGGCCTTTGTCTGATTGACGCACGGCCCAAAAGGCGTGAAGCTGGTTTGTCACGACGCTAAAGGGGCGCGCAACCGGTGCCGGGTTCCGGCCAGCCGGTCACACCCCTGACCGCGTCGCTTCACCTCTTCGCAGGCATCTGCCTGCGCCCGTCGCTTTGCCGACACGCCTTCATGACGGCCCTGGCCCGTCGCAACAGCCGCCCCCGGCTGAAAGCCCATCCATGAAAACCTCTGCCCCTGCCGCCGCTGTGCACGCTCCGCACGGCCCGCTCACCGACTACTACGAGACCGAGCAGGACAGGCAGGCCTATTTGCGCAGGATTTTTGACGACACCGCGGCAGACTACGACCGCATCGAGGCCATGCTGGCCTGGGGCACGGGCTCGCGCTATCGACACCAGGCACTCGTTCGCGGCGGCTTGAAAGCCGGAATGAAGGTGCTCGATGTGGGCGTGGGGACCGGGCTGGTTGCCGCACAAGCCTGCCTCCTGACTGGCGACCCCGCCCTGGTCACCGGTCTCGACCCCAGTCCCGGCATGCTGGCGGCAAGCCGCTTGCCCACCACCCTGTTGCTGGTCGAGGGAAGGGCGGAGTCCCTGCCCTTCCCGGACAACCATTTTGATTTCCTCAGCATGGGCTACGCGCTTCGTCACATCAGCGACCTGAGTGTGGCATTTGAAGAATTCCAGCGGGTCTTGAAACCCGGCGGCCGCCTCTGCATCCTTGAAATCACCCAGGCGAAAAGCGCCCCGGGGCGGTGGCTGCTCAAAACCTATATGCGCAGTGTGATACCGCTGCTCACGCGGATTGTTTCCCGTCAAAAAAGCACCGCGACGATCTGGCGCTACTACTGGGACAGCATTGAAGCCTGTGTGCCACCGCAGCAGGTCATGGCCACACTGGGCGCCGCCGGGCTGGTCCAGGTCAGGCAGCATCTGGAAGTGGGGGTATTCTCAGAATACCAGGCCATCAAACCCGAAAAAGCCGGCTGACAGCCGGCTCAATCAGGGCCGGCGAACAGGCGGCGCGCCAGCAGGATGGGCAGACGCAGCACAAAGCCGAGGAACAGGCGTGAGTGCATCCAGGTCAGCAGCAAGTTGTCGCGCAGGTAGTTGAAGTGCGAGACGCCGCCTTCGTCAGGCCGGAAGTACTTGACCGTGGCGGGAATGTTGACGGGTTTCACGCCCAGCCAGCACATGCGCACCACCGCCTCGGGGTCAAAGTCGAAACGGCGCATCCAGCGCTGACCGTGCATCACACGGCGCAAGGGCTCAATCGGGTAAACACGAAAACCGAACAGTGAGTCGCCGATACCGGCCCACAGGGTTTCCAGGTTGGCCCAGCCATTGGAGACCTTGCGCCCGTTCACCCGCAGGCGCGGTGCATCAGCCGCAAACACGGGTACGCCCAGCACCATCACTGCGGGCTGGGCAGCAGATGCCGCCATGAAGCCGGGAATCAAAGGCGCCGGATGCTGGCCGTCCGAGTCCATCGTGAGCACATGCGTGAAACCCTGGGCCGCTGCCCGGTCAATGCCGTGCAACACTGCAGCACCCTTGCCGACGTTGTGCGGCAGCACGATCACGTGCAGCCCCGGATCCTGCGCGGCCATGGCCTGCAGGCCGGCGGCACTGTCATCGGTGCTGCCATCGACCACCACCCACACTGGCGTCCACTGCGCGCGCGCCGAGCGCACGGTCTCATAGACCTTGGGGCCAGGGTTGTAGCTGGGAATCAGGACGAGATGGGAAAGCGAAGCGCTGGAGGACGGGGTGGATGAAGAGGCGATCATCGGCATCAACGGGGACGGTGAAAGTCAGGTAACTGTAGCTCAGGCCGGCGGCACCTTGACAGGAAAATCCGGCAACTGCGCATGCGCGAGTTCGGACTGGAAGTAGTGTTCAAGTTCACAGACAAATTGTGCCGTGTCGCGCGGCGGCTCGAAACGCTTGCCGAGCCGCACGCGGTACGTGATGGGCATCTTCGGCGTCCACAGCAGCGACCAGCCTTTCCCCAGAAAACCCGAATCGGTCTCGATGAACACCGTCTGCACCGGCACGCCGGCTTTTTTCGCGATCAGGCCGGTTGTGCCCTGCATCGCGCTCACCGGAAACCTTGTGGTGCGGGTGCCCTCGGGGAACAGCAACAGGTGGCTGCCCCTGGCCAGGTCGTCGACGCCAAGTTGCACCATGGTGCGAAGCGGCGTGTTGCGGATATACCCCGCCAGCCTGGCGCCCGCGCCAAAGAAAACGCTGTTGACCAGCTCGGCTTTCATGATGCAGGTCGCATTGGGCAGCCGCGAAAGAATCATCACCGCGTCGAGCAGGCAAGGGTGGTTGGGCGCAATCACCATGGCCGGGCCACCCCTGAGCGCATCCAGTTCTGAAAGATCAAAGCGGCAGGCGCCCATGCGCGCCAGAAAGCGCAAGTAAGTCCGCGTGGTGAGCGTGACCAGCCTGCGGCCCAGGCGCTTGCTCAGCACACGCGGCAGCAGCGCACGCATCGGAAAAGCCAGCAAGGTGACGCTCAGGCAAATCACGCCGAGCACGAGGTAACCCAGGTGCATGCGAAGGGTCTCGTGCAGGCGGGTACGCCCGACCTGAATCTTCAAGGGTTCATCGAGCAGAACTTGCGGTTTGTAGTTCATAAGTCAGCGCGCGATTGGCGCGCCATGCGCTGGCTGCTCGGTGCCATCCATGGCATCCACGACACGGATGTTGGCCTTGCGCAAGCGCATCGCCTGCCAGGAGCGTTTGAAGTTCAGCGCAGAGGCGATGTAGAAAATACCCTTGAGCGCGGCCAGTGAGCGCCAGATCGGCGTCTTGCCGAAAATGTCACCGGCCAGCATGGACAGCAGGGCTTCCTTGACGCGCCATATATTGCTCGGCCCCATGAACAGGTCGCGCATGGTCGGGTTGGTCACGCGGTAGATGAACCAGGAAAACTCCTTGGGCCCCTTGCGCACCTGGCGGTCGAAGTGGGCCAGCGCTGCGGCGGCTTTCGCCGGTTCACGCAGGCAGATGTCCACCGTCTCGGCGCCGACAAAACCGCCCTGCATGGCCAGCATCACACCCGATGAAAACACCGGGTCGATGAAGGTGAAGGCATCGCCGATCATCACGTAGCCGGGGCCATGCGTGCGCTCGCAGGCATATGAAAAATTACCGGTAGCCTCCACTTCGGACGCCAGCGTCGCGCCGGCCAGCCGCTCGGCGAGCGCCGGACACATGGCGATGGTGTCGAGAAAAAAATCTTTCACCGGCTTGACCCGGCTTTTGAGGTAATGCGGCCAGACCACCGCGCCTATGCTGGTAAAGCCGTCGGCCAGCGGAATGAACCAGAACCAGCCGTGGTCGAACCAGAAAATCGTGATGTTGCCCTCGTCCTGCCCCGGATGCCGCGTCGCGCCCGTGAAGTGCCCATACAGCGCCGAACTGTTGTGTTTGGGGTTGCGGTGTTTGATGTCGAACTGCTTGCCGAGCACGGTGTCGCGCCCCGAGGCATCCACCACAAACCGCGCTTGCCAGCTTTGCGCGCTGCCGTCTTCATGCTGCGCCTGCACCGTGGCGCCGCTGCCATCAGGCGCAAAATTCACGCCCTTGACGCGACAACCTTCGATCACCTCGGCACCGAGCCGGGCCGCGTTGCGGATCAAGATTTCATCGAACTCTGAACGCCGCACCTGGTAGGAAAACGGCATGGACTTGTCCCAGGCGTCGGCAAATTCAAAGGTCTGGCTTTTGGCGGCATGCCAGGGCGAGACAAATTCGGCGCCCCACTTTTCCATGCCGATCGCCTTGACGGCTTCGGCCACGCCCAATTTTTCAAGCAGCGGCAAATTGGCTGGCAGCAGCGACTCACCAATATGAAAACGCGGATGGTGCTCTTTTTCCAGCACCACCACCTTGTGGCCGCGCTGTGCCAGCAGGGCCCCCGCGGTGGCGCCAGCGGGCCCGCCACCTATGACCAGAACATCACATTCGGCATGCGCTGCGCTGCTGGAAGAAATAGGCGAGTGAGGCACGGTCATGGACAGGTCCCTGGTTAAAAACGGCTGCTATCGCGCCTGTGTGCGGTAGGCTCCAACGAGTTTAAGCGCCGCCCATGACAATATTTGTAGTGAAATGTCGCTTTACACAGCCGCGTCTCGCCTGTAAGTGCCGGTTCAGGCGCACCAGCTGGGCGTCCGCTTGCGCGCAAGTGCTATTATTTTCACCGGTCGTGCCGCCGCAGCGCCGCCTTGCCGGCCCTTCCGTCCCCGCCTGAGCCCCCGCCTGAACCTTCCGTGAACCTTTCCCCTTCCGACGCCCTGCCTGAGATTGCCGACACCGCCCCCGCTGCGGGCGGAAAACACACGCCCATGATGGTCCAGTACCTGGGCCTGAAGGCCGACTACCCGGACACGCTGCTGCTCTACCGCATGGGCGACTTTTATGAGTTGTTTTATGCCGATGCCGAAAAGGCCGCACGCCTGCTCGACATCACGCTGACCCGGCGCGGCCAGTCGGCCGGGGAACCGGTTGTCATGGCCGGCGTGCCTTTCCATTCGCTGGAAGGCTACCTGGCCAAACTGATCAAGCTGGGCGAATCGGTGGCGATCTGCGAACAGGTCGGCGATGTCGCCACCGCCAAGGGGCCGGTCGAACGCAAGGTGGTGCGCGTCGTCACGCCTGGCACCCTGACCGACACCGAACTGCTCAGCGACAAGACCGAATCCATCTTGCTGGCCGTGCACCAGGGTCTGCGCAACAGCTGCGGCCTGGCCTGGCTCAGCGTGACCCAGGGCGTGATCCACCTGGCGCACTGCCCGGCCGACGAGCTTGAAGCCTGGGTGGCACGCATCGCGCCCAGCGAGCTGCTGTACAACGTCGATGTCACGGCCGCCTTCGAGCAGCGCCTAAAAAGCCAGCGTTGCGCCGTCAGCGCGCGCCCGGCCTGGCAGTTTGATGCCGCACTCGGTGCGCGCCGGTTGCTGGCGCAGTTGCAGGTCGCTTCGCTCGCTTCCTGGAACGCCGAGGCCTTGCCGGAAGCCCATGCTGCGGCTTCCGCCCTGCTCGGGTATGCGGAACACACGCAAGGCCGGAGCCTGCCGCATGTGCACAGCCTGCAGGTGGTGCGATCGGGCGAGCTGATCGAGTTGCCGCAAACCACGCGCCGTAACCTCGAACTGACACAAAACCTGCGCGGCGAGGATTCGCCCACGCTGTTTTCACTGCTGGACACCTGCAGCACCGGCATGGGCAGCCGGGCACTCAAAAGCTGGCTGCTGAGCCCGCGCCGTGAGCGCAGCCAGGCCCAGGCCCGGCTGGACGCGATCACGGTATTGCGCGCTGGCCTGCAGCAAAGCCTGCGCGCCGGGCTCAAGGGTTGCAGCGACGTTGAACGCATCACGGCACGCATCGCGCTGCGCCAGGTGCGCCCGCGTGAACTCGTGGCGCTGCGCCAGACGCTACAAAAAACAGAGCAGCTCAAGCCTACGGGACGGGGGCTGGAGGCACTTTTGAGCCGAATTTTCGAGGACTTGCAGGCGCCGCCCGAGTGCGCCGCGCTGCTGGGCAAATATGTGCTCGAGGAACCGGCCGCGCTGATACGCGACGGCGGCGTGATCAACCACGGCTGCGACGCCGACCTCGACGAGCTGCGCGGCATCCAGACCAACTGCGACGACTTTTTGCTGGACCTCGAAGGCCGCGAACGCGCCCGCACCGGCATCAGCAACCTGCGGGTGCAGTTCAACAAGGTGCACGGTTTCTACATCGAGGTCACACAAGGCCAGGCGGCCAAGGTGCCCGACGACTACCGGCGCCGCCAGACCCTGAAAAACGCCGAGCGCTACATCACGCCCGAGCTCAAGGCCTTTGAAGACAAGGCGCTGTCGGCCCAGGAGCGCGCGCTGGCCCGCGAAAAATGGCTGTACGAACAACTCCTCGACGAGCTGCAGGCCTTTGTGCCGGCGCTGAGCCGTCTCGCGCGTGCACTGGCCAGCCTGGACGCGCTGTGCGCGCTGGCCGAACGCTCGCTGACCCTCAACTGGGCCGCGCCGGTGTTTGTGAAGGAACCCTGCATAGAGATCCGCGAAGGCCGGCATCCGGTGGTCGAGGCACGCCTGGGTGAAACCGGCGGTGGCGCCTTCATCGCCAACGATTGCGACATGGGCAGCAAAACCCGCATGCAGGTGATCACCGGCCCCAACATGGGCGGCAAGTCGACCTATATGCGCCAGGTCGCGCTGATCGTGCTGCTGGCCGGCATGGGTTCTTACGTGCCGGCCGCCAGTTGCCGGCTCGGCCCCATCGACGCCATCCTGACACGTATAGGCGCGGCCGACGACGTGGCCAACGCCCAGTCCACCTTCATGCTCGAGATGCTGGAGGCCGCACAGATATTGCACGCGGCGACACCGCACTCGCTGGTGCTGATGGACGAGATCGGCCGCGGCACCTCCACCTTCGACGGCCTGGCGCTGGCTGGCGGCATTGCCGCGCACCTGCACAACAAGACCCAGGCCTTCACGCTGTTTGCCACGCATTATTTCGAGCTGACCGAGTTCCCGGC
>JAZKIE010000322.1:0-3010 GCA_040385025.1 Pseudomonadota bacterium
CGCTGGCGTTACGCGGTCCTGTGCGCCAAGGTCAGCGCCTACCAGGAGGGCAGCGGCCCGGCGCCCACGAAGCAGGAATTTGAGCAATGGAGCGAGGATGGCCAGGAGCTTGCGAGGTTGCGGGAATTGCAACTGGGGGCGGTCCAGACCTTTGCACGCTAACGCAGGGCATGAGCGCTTGCGTTGATGCAGTGCGCAAAAAAAAGCCGCCCGTGGGCGGCTTTTTTTGACGGATTCTTGCGTCGTGCTCAGCCCTTGCTGCGTTGCAGCAGCGCCTCGCCGATGAATTTCGCGCGCTCGCGCGAGAAGGTGAAAAAGATCCAGCCGAAACCAAGGTGGCGCAAGCCGAAGCTCACATGCCGTTCAGGTGTTTGGGTCTGGGCGACTGCAAAGTCGGCGTCGTGCTGCACCAGCACCGGCATGTCGGCGGTCACTTCCGCCTGCACGGGAGGCTGCATCAGGTTGCGGGCTTGCGCCAGCTGGTGCATCAGCTCTTCAACCTGACGTGTGGTGAACTGCTGGCCGAGGACGGTGAGGGTGCCGTCGTTGTTGGGTGTCATGGGTGCCCTTTCAGTGGCGATGGATGGGTGGTCAGGGCCGGAACACCGGCGTCGGGCATGCGCGCGATTTTATCCTGAGCGTTTGACGCCTTGCGCGACGCAACCAGGCGTAAAAAAACGGGTGCGAGCGGCCTTCACACGGTATGGTGACTGTTTTGTTCACGGAGAAAGCATGGCTTTAAAAATCATTCTCACCAGCGCAGCGGCATGGTTGCTCGTCGGCTGTACCACGCCCGCACCCCCTGCGGCCGGTACCGGCGGCGCCCCGGCCGGGCCGACTGCGGGCGCATGTCAAGCACAGGGCGCGCAGTTTGCTGTCGGTAAAACAGCGGGCGCCAGCGTGGTCGAGGAGGCGCGTCAGCGTTCCGGTTCCTACATGGCAAGGGTGTTGCGGCCGGGCCAGATGGTCACCATGGAGTTCAATGCGCAACGGCTGAATCTGGACGTGGACGCGGCCAGTGTGATTCAGCGCGTTCGCTGCGGGTAGGGCCAGTAAGCGGATACATCCGTGGCCGGGGGAGGCAAACGGGCAAGCCATGGCCTCTTCAAAAATCCTGGTCCAGCTTCGCTTTGGAGCGTTTGCCAAGCGCGCTTGCTGACGCTTGAGAAGCTCGGAGCCAGGCGCGAATTTCGGTGAGTTTGCAATCACGGCTTCGAGGCCGGGCTGAACAATCGCCGCCGCGCGGCTCAGCGAAGTTTGACTTGTTATTGAAACACTTGTGCTATATATTGCTGGTACTGATACAAGTGTTTCATGCCCACTGCTTCCATCTTCACCCACATTCCGCTGGACGGCCTGAGCCCTGAATTGCTGCGTGCAGCGCGCTGGATCGAGGCGCATCCGCGCGAGGTGGCGCTGCATTCGATGCGTGAATGCGGCCGGCGTGCGGGGCTGGCGCCAGCGAGTCTGACGCGGCTGGCGCAGGCTTTGGGTTTTCAGGGTTTTGAGGCGATCAAACATCTTTGCCAGGAGTCCTTTTCTGCCCACGGTGGGTACGCCGGGCGGGCTGAGGTGTTGCAGGCCAGCGCGCGGCAGGACAAGGACTGGTTGACCCTGCTCAATGAAGCGCAGCACGCCAACGCGGCGTCGGTCGGTGGGTTGAACCAGGCGGCGCAACTGGAGGCGGCGGCCGATGCCATGCTGAAGGCGCGCCGGGTTTACTTCCTTGGCCTGCGTGCCAGCCATGGCCTGGCGCTGCACCTGCACTACACCTATGGCTTGCTGGCGTCCAACGGGGTGCTGGTGCAGGGCCTGGGCGGCACGCTGAGCGACCAGATCGGTGACATGGGTCCGGGCGACCTGCTGGTGGTGACCTCGTCGGCTTCCTACACGCGGCAAACCGTGGAGGTCGTGGCGCAGGCGCGCGGGCAGGGCGCAGGTGTGGTGGCCCTGACCGACAGTGCGCTGTCGCCGATTGCCCGTTCCGCTACGCATACCTTGCTGTTTCGCACCGACAGTCCCTCCTATTTTCATTCCATGGTCGGCGCGCTGGCGCTGACCGAGGCACTGGCCGCTGCCGTCGCGGTGCGCGGCGGTCGCAAGGTGCTGGCCCATCTGCAAAACCGCCAGGATCGGCTGGACAGCGAGGGCGCATATTGGGATGCGCGTGGCGACAAGGCCCTGAGCGGCCGATCCACCTCTTCATCAGGAAATGAGCCTTTATGACAGCAGCGTCCACCCATGTGTTTCACCGCCAGTTGCAGCGCAAGCCGCCCGTAGCGGTCAGTGGTCAGGGGGTCTACCTGACGGATGCGCAGGGCAAAAGTTACATCGATGCCTCGGGCGGCGCGGCTGTGTCCTGCCTGGGCCACGGCCACCCGGATGTGCTGGCCGCCATGCATGCGCAGATCGACAAACTGGCTTATGCACACACCAGTTTTTTCACGACGGAAGTGGCTGAAGAGCTGGCTGACAAACTGATCGCCAGCGCACCTGAAGGCATGAGCCATGTGTATTTTGTCAGCGGTGGGTCGGAAGCGGTCGAGGCCGCGCTGAAAATGGCGCGCCAGTATTTTGTCGAGATCGGCCAGCCGCAGCGCACGCATTTCATTGCGCGCAAGCAGAGCTACCACGGCAACACGCTGGGTGCGCTGGCCATAGGCGGCAACCAGTGGCGGCGTGAACCGTTTGCACCCATCCTGATTCCCGCCACCCATGTCTCGCCGTGTTACGCCTACCGTGAACAACAAGACGGTGAGACGCCGGAGCAGTACGGCCTGCGCCTGGCCAGGGAGCTCGAAGACGCGATTCTTGCGAAGGGCGCCGACAGCGTGATCGCTTTCGTCGCCGAGACCGTGGGCGGCGCCACGGCCGGTGTGCTGGCGCCGGTGCCGGGTTACTTCAAGGCGGTGCGCGAGGTCTGCGACCGTTATGGCGTGCTCTTGATTCTTGACGAGGTGATGTGCGGCATGGGCCGCACCGGCACCCTGCATGCCTGCGAGCAGGAGGG
>JAZKIE010000323.1:0-3160 GCA_040385025.1 Pseudomonadota bacterium
ACGACCTGGGCGCCATCAGCATGATGAGCAGCGACAGCCAGGCCATGGGCCGCGTCGGCGAGGTCATCATCCGCACCTGGCAGACCGCGCACAAGATGAAAGTGCAGCGCGGCAAGTTGCCGGGCGACACGGAGCGCAACGACAACTTTCGCGCCAAGCGTTACATCAGCAAATACACCATCAACCCGGCGATTGCCCATGGCATCGCGCATGAGGTTGGCTCCATTGAGTTGGGTAAATGGGCCGACCTGGTGGTGTGGAAACCCGCTTTCTTCGGCATCAAGCCGGCGCTGATCCTCAAAGGTGGCTTCATCGCCATGGCCGCCATGGGCGACCCGAATGCCTCGATACCGACACCGCAGCCGGTGCACTACCGGCCGATGTTCGGCGGCTTCGGCGGCGCGATTGCAAAAGGCTCGCTGACCTTTGTGTCGCAGGCGGGTCTCGCCGGCGGCATCAAGGAGCGTTTCGGCCTGGCCAAGAACCTGGCCGCCGTGAAGAACATACGCGGCGTGCAAAAGCGCCACATGATCCACAATGACTACGCACCAAAGATGGAGGTTGATGCCCAGACCTACTCGGTGCGCGCCGACGGCCAATTGCTGACCTGCGAGCCGGCAATCAGCCTGCCGATGACCCAGCGTTATTTTCTTTTCTGAATCGAACTTCTCCATGCTCCAGGTTTCCAAAATCATGCCGCAGGGTGCCGGCCTGGCGCCGGTGCTGCTCAAGCGCGCTGCCAGCGTCGAACTCGACTGGGACATCCGCCAGAAAAGCCGCTTCGAGGCCACCGATTCGCTGGGCCGTCAACTCGGCATCTTCTTGCCACGCGGCACCCTCGTGCGCGGCGGTGATGTGCTGGTGGCCGAAGACGGCTCCCTGGTGAAAGTCATTGCAGCGCCGCAAACCGTGCTGCGCATCACGGCCTGCAGCTCACACGGCAGCCCGTTTGACCTGACCCGCGCGGCCTACCATTTGGGCAACCGGCATGTGCCCATCGAGCTCAAACCCGATCACCTGAAGATAGAACCCGACCATGTGCTGGCCGAGATGCTGCGCTCCATGCATTTGATCGTCAACGAGGTCAGCGAATCCTTCGAGCCCGAAGGCGGCGCCTACAGCGCGGGTGGCCACAGCCATGGTCATGCGCATGACGATGGGCATGTCCACGCACATGCACCCGCTGCGGCCCCCGCGCCTCACGTACACGGCCCCGACTGCAAGCATGGCCATGACCATGGCCATGCCCACACGCATGAGGCGCAGCCGGTCGCGATCCAGCTCCACAAACACAAACCGCACAGCCATTGAGCGCCACGGCCCAGCCCCTGCCGGCCGCCAGCCTGCTGCAACTGATCTGGCTGGCCTCCCCGGCTTTGCCCGTCGGCGGGTTCTCCTACTCGGAAGGGCTGGAAGCCGCTGTGGACCGGGCGGGCGTCACGACCGAAAGCATCGCAGCCGACTGGCTCAGTGACCAACTCCATCTGAGCCTGGCACGCGGTGACCTGGCAGTGATTGCCCAGGCGATTCCGGCCTGGCGCAACAATCAACTCGACAGGGTGAAGGCCTTGAATGACTGGGTGCTGCAGACCCGCGAAACCAGCGAGTTGCGCTTGCAGGCTGAGCAGATGGGCCGCTCGCTGCTGGAGTGGCTGCGCAACCACCACAGCGTCAGCGACGCGCACATCGACGCCTGCGCAGCTTTGCCGCCCACCTACCCTGTCGCTTTCGCCCTCGCCGCTTCACCGCTGGCCGCGGGTGTGCCCGACTGCCTGACGGCCTACGCTTTCGGCTGGGCCGAAAACATGATGCAGGCCGCGCTCAAATCGGTGCCGCTGGGCCAGAGCGCCGGCCAGCGCATACTGGCACGGCTGGCTGCAGAAATTCCGGCAGCCATCACCACGGCGATGGCACTTGAAGACCATGAGCGCCAGGCCTTCTCACCCATGCTGGCGATTCTTTCATCACAACACGAAACCCAATACTCCAGATTGTTCCGCTCATGAGCATGCACCACATCGCCAATCGCACCAAAAAACTCCCGCCACTGCGCGTGGGCATAGGCGGGCCCGTCGGCTCCGGCAAAACCACCCTGCTCGAGATGTTGTGCAAGGCCATGAAGGACAAGTACGACCTGGTGGCGATTACCAACGACATCTACACCAAGGAAGACCAGCGCATCCTGACCGTCAGCGGCGCGCTGGACGCCGAACGCATCATGGGCGTGGAAACCGGCGGCTGCCCGCACACCGCCATCCGCGAAGACGCGTCGATCAACCTCGAAGCCATCGACCGCATGCTGGAAGATTTTCCCGACGCCGACGTGGTGTTTGTCGAGTCCGGCGGCGACAACCTGGCCGCGACCTTCAGCCCCGAACTCAGCGACCTGACGATTTACGTCATCGACGTCGCCGCCGGCGAAAAAATCCCGCGCAAGGGCGGCCCCGGCATCACCAAAAGCGATTTGTTCGTCATCAACAAGACCGACCTCGCGCCTTACGTGGGCGCGGACCTGGCTGTGATGGAGCTAGATACCATCCGCATGCGCACCACCGCCAAAGGCCTGAAGCCTTTTGTCATGACCAACCTGAAGACCAACACCGGGTTGGCGGAGGTGGTGGCTTTTATTGAGAGCAAGGGGATGCTGCAAGGCGTCTGAACGCTTTCAATCGGGGCGACGCTAGCTACAGGTAAAATACCGAGCTTGGAAGCGTGGCAGAGTGGTCGATTGCACCGGTCTTGAAAACCGGCGATGGGAAACTATCCGTGAGTTCGAATCTCACCGCTTCCGCCAAACCATCAGCCACCGACAGCCTTTGCTCTCGGTGGCTTTTTTGTGCCCGCCTGCAGTTGCCCAAAGCGGAAACCGCTGATTTACCTGTCTCGCGGAACCCAGTAGGATTTGTGACTGTCCCCACGTCCCGCTTTCAAGGAGTTCCGGCCATGAATCACTTTTCACACCTGCTGGTCATCACCTGCCTGTCTGCCTCTGCCGCAACGTTTGCGGCTGGCGACACGAGTTATTCGGCGGATCCGCGCCCCTCGGCCGATCCGGTGCTGTCTTCGGTCCAAGCCGCGCTTGGGCGCAAGGACTGGACTGGCGCACAAGGCGAGCTGCAGAAAGCGTTGCTCGCCTCGCCGCAGAACGCGGACTATCACA
>JAZKIE010000324.1:0-3472 GCA_040385025.1 Pseudomonadota bacterium
CTGCCCGAATTGCGCCTGAACTACAGCACCGTCGGCGCACCGTCGGGCGAGCCGGTGCTGGTGCTGCATGGCACCGCCGGCTCGGGCGCCAGCATGCTGACACCGGCGTTTGCGGGTGAACTGTTCGGCGCAGGGCAGCCGCTGGACGCCAGCCGCTACTACATCATCCTGCCGGACGCCATCGGCACCGGAAAATCCACCAAGCCTTCCGATGGCCTGCGCGGCGCCTTTCCCAAGTACAACTACGACGACATGGTGGATGCGCAGTACCGCCTCGTGAAGGAACACCTGGGCGTCAAACACCTGCGCGTGATCATCGGCAACTCCATGGGCGGCATGCAGACCTGGATCTGGGGCGCGAAGTACCCGGACTTCATGGATGCGCTGGTGCCCATGGCCTCGCAGCCCAGCGAGATGTCCAGCCGCAACTGGATGATGCGCCGGCTCATCACCGACTCGATTCGCAATGACCCCGAATGGGCCAACGGCAACTACACGAAGCAGCCGCGCAGCGCGCAGTTCGCATCGGTGTTTTTTGGCATCGGCACCAATGGCGGCAACCAGGCGCTGTACAAGGCAGCACCGACCCGCGAGAAGGCCGACCAGTTGCTCGACCAGCGCCTGAAAGCGCCTTTCACTGCCGATGCCAACGACGTGCTGCTGCAGTGGGACTCTTCACGCGACTACAACGCCTCGCCCGGCCTGGAGCGTATCCGGGCCGCGGTGCTGGCCGTCAACGCCGCCGATGACGAACGCAACCCGCCAGAGACCGGCATCATGGAGCGCGAGATGAAACGTATCAAAAACGGCCGCTACGTTTTGATCCCTGCCAGTGAGCAGACCGCCGGGCATGGGACCACTGGCCAGGCGAAGTTCTGGAAACAGGCGCTGGCCGAACTGCTGCAGAGCGCGCCCCGAAGCGGCAAGTAAGCAAGGCGCGGGCGCGGCGCGTCAACCCGCGGCCATGCGCAGCCGCCGCGCTGCGTCTTCGGCGCGCGCGTCGTCGATCTCGCGCAGCACGCTGCCCATGTCCACCGGTGCGGTCCGGCGCTCGAAGCGGCCGGTCAGCGGCGTGTCAACATGCAGCGCGCCGCGCTGGTACAGATCCCAGATTTCCAGGCCGTAATCGGTGCGCAGCAGTTCGGGCGCAACCCGGCCGAAAAAATGGCGCAGGTTGTCCACGTCGCGCAGCAGCATGCGGGCGGCGTGGTTGTTGCCGGCCGCATCGATGGCCTGCGGCAGGTCGATGATCACCGGTCCGTCCACGCCATCCTGGTGGCCCAGCAAAATGTTGAACTCGGACAAGTCCCCGTGCACGACACCGGCACACAACATGCGCACCACCTGCCGGATCAGCATGGCGTGATGCGCCAACGCCTGCTCGTGCGACAGCAACACATCGTTGAGGCGCGGTGCGGCATCGCCGTGTTCATCGGTCACCAGTTCCATCAGCAACACGCCGTCGTGAAAGTTGTAGGGCGTCGGCACCCGCACGCCGGCGGCGGCCAGGCGGTACAGCGCATCAACCTCGGCGCTTTGCCAGGCGGCCTCCTGCGCCTGCCGGCCAAACTTGGTGCCCTTGGCCATGGCGCGGGCCTGGCGGCTGTTCTTGACCTTGCGGTTTTCGGTGTAGTCCACCGCCTGGCGAAAGCTGCGCTGTGTGGCCTCCTTGTAGATCTTGGCGCAGCGCGTCTCGTCGCCGCAGCGCACCACGTAAACCATGGCTTCCTTGCCGCTCATGAGCTGGCGCACAACGGTATCGATCAGGCCTTCTTCGATCAGGGACTGCAGTCTGGGGGGTGCTTTCATGGCTCTCATTGTGCCCCGCCGCACAAGCGCAGGCACGGCGGCGTCAGGCAGGCGTGTCTATGCGTGCCAGCGCCTCGGCAACAGCCGCCTCGCCGGCCGGGCGCACCAGCCGCGCCAACTCACGGCCGTCACGCAAGAACACCAGCGTCGGCCACAGCTTCACACTGAAGGAGCGGCCCAGACGCCGGCCGCTGCCGTCTTCAACCTTGAGGTGCTGCACACCGGGGTGCCCGGCAAAAGCCGCGGCAATCAGGGGCTGCGCCGCGCGGCAGAACTGGCACCATGGGGTGCCGAACTCCAGCACGACAGGGCCGGGCAGCGCATCGATCTGGGCGCGCTGCGGTTCGGGATCAGAGAAGTTGTTTGAATAAGCCATGGTTCAGGCGTGCAGGTCCAGCGGCGCGGCGGCCAGCGTGTCGTCCCAATGCTGCAGCAAAGCCGGCTTGGGACCGGCGAAGTTGCCCAGCAGCTCGGCGGGAGCGATGGTGAGCCGCCCCTTCTTGAATTTCATCTTCACAAACACTTCGGCGTGCAGCAGGGCCCCCACCGTGAACACATGATGGAAATAAGCGCACTTGTCATCGGCATGAACCACCTGCGACGCCACCGCCACGCGGCTGAAAAGACGGACGGGCCGGGCAAAACGCACCAGTTGGGAGGCGTTCACAAAGCTGTAGCCCCGGCCCAGCATGTCCCGCAGCAGCCCGGTCCTTATCACGTAATCCAGTTGGGCGGACTCGGCCATCTGCAGATAACGGTCGCTCTTGAGGGTGGCGATACCGGTATCGAACGGGGTGACCAGAAACCTGACCTGCAGGCGCGACTGCGGCCCGGCGCTGCGGTAATGGCGCAGCGCGAGCATGATCGTCAGCAGGTTTCGCAGCAGGCCGGACATCAGGTGCTCTCAGCAGAATCCGGACTGCCCACCCTCAATAGGTGCCGGGATAAGCCCCGCCGTCGGCCAGCACATTCTGGCCGGTGATGTAGGCCGCATGGGTGCTGCACAAAAACGCGCAAATCGCACCGAACTCTTCGAGCGTGCCAAAACGTCCGGCCGGAATGGTTTTGCGCCGCGCGTCCATCAACACATCCATCGGCTGGCCGGTCTTGGTGGCTGCGCCCTGCATGGTGCCACGCAGGCGGTCGGTGTCAAAGGCACCGGGCAACAGGTTGTTGATGGTCACGCCCTGGGCCGCGAGTTTGGTGCGCGCCACGCCGGCGACAAAACCGGTCAAGCCGCTGCGCGCACCGTTCGACAACCCCAGGATGTCGATGGGCGCCTTGACCGCGCTGGAGGTGATGTTGACGATGCGGCCAAAGCCACGCGCGGCCATGCCGTCCACCGTGGCCTTGATCAGCTCGATCGGCGTCAGCATGTTGGCATCGACGGCCTTGATCCAGGCGTCGCGGTCCCAGTTGCGAAAATCACCCGGCGGCGGGCCACCGGCATTGGTGACCACAATGTCGAAGTCCTTGCGCTGCGCAAACACCGCGGCACGGCCTTCGGCGGTGGTGATATCTGCAGCAACAAATTTCACCAAAGCCCCCGTCGTTCCTGCGTGATCAGCTATTAATTTGGTAGCGGAAGCTTCCAGCACTTCGGCCCCCCGCGCGACGATCAGCACATTCACGCCTTCGCGCACCAGCGCCTGGGCGCAGCCCA
>JAZKIE010000325.1:0-1725 GCA_040385025.1 Pseudomonadota bacterium
GCACCGGTCCAGCCTTCGAGGAATTTGTTCAAAATGCCCAGGCCCATCGCGGCATAGACGGTGCCTGCGAGCTGGCCCACGCCGCCCAGCACCACCACCATGAAGGCATCAACGATGTAGCCCTGGCCCAGGTCCGGGCCGACGTTGCCGACCTGGCTCAAGGCGCAACCAGCCAGGCCCGCGATGCCGGAACCGAGTGCAAACGCATAGGTGTCCACACGCGCCGTGTTCACGCCCATGCAGGAGGCAATCGGCCGGTTCTGCGTGACGCCGCGCACAAACAGGCCCAGCCGCGTCTTGCTGATCAGCCAGGCCATGCCGAGCAACACGGCAATCGCAAAACCGATGATGACCAGCCGGTTGTACGGCAGCGACAGATTGCCCAGCACCTGCACACCACCACTCATCCAGACCGGGTTTTCAACACCGACGTTTTGCGCGCCGAAAATCGAGCGCACCAGTTGCTGCAGCATCAGGCTGATGCCCCAGGTCGCCAGCAGGGTTTCCAGCGGCCGGCCATAGAGGAAACGGATCACGCCGCGCTCCAGCGCCGCGCCCATCAAGGCCGACGCCAGGAAAGCCACCGGCACGGCGGCCAGCAAATACCAGTCAAACAGGCCGGGCAAGTATTTCTGGAACAGGCCCTGCACCACATAGGTGGCGTAAGCGCCAATCATCATGAGCTCGCCGTGCGCCATGTTGATGACGCCCATCAGGCCGTAGGTGATGGCCAGACCCAGCGCCACCAGCAGCAGGATGCTGCCCAGGCTGATGCCACTGAACACCGCGCCCAGCTTGTCGCCCCAGGCCAGCGCCGACTCGACCTTGCGCAGCGAGGCCTGCAGTGCACTCTTGACCTCGGGGTCGTCTTCTTCGGACAGGCGCGCGATCAGCACCGTCTTGCTGATCGGGTTGTTGCTGCCCGACAGGCGGGCGGCGGCTTCCAGGCGTTTGGCCTTGTCGCTGCTGCTCAGCAAAATGGTGGCACGCACCATCTCCAGCTGGCTTTTTAATGCGGGCACGGTCTCGGCCGCATAGGCTTTTTCGATCAGCGGCAGGCGCGATTCGTCGGCCCCGCCTGACAAGGTCTTAATGGCTTCGGCGCGGACCTTCTCTTGTTTCGAGAACAGCTTGAGTGCGGCCAAAGCGTTGTCCAGTTCGCCGCGCATCATGTTGTTGTTGATCACGTCTTCGGCGTCTGCAGGCACAGGCAATTCGGCGCCGGTGACCGGGTCGTAGCCCTTGTCGTCCCTGATCACAAACACCTTGTCGCCGGCCGTCTTCACGGCATCGTCGGCCATGGCCTGGATGAAAGCTGCGGTTTTTTCGTCCGGTACGGCCGAGGCCTTGACCAGCGCCTCGACCCGGGTCTCGGTCTCGCCCAGCGCCATGCCCTTGACCTCTTCCGGCGTCAAGGCGTGAGCACCGGCAGACAGTAAAAACGCGGCGGATAAAAGAAGTGTGCGCATCATGATGGTAAAGAATCTGTAGGTTGGGCACGGCAGCACGCCTTGACGGCTTGCGGTGGTGCCCAGACTGCAACTTCCCTGGAAAAGGTGGTCCGCTCCATGCACCGGAGTAGTGCAAGATCTGGGCCAGACCAAAAAAAGCCGCACCTGTTTTTGTCAACCAGATGCGGCTCGCACCGCCAGGGCCCCAGCAGGGGCCGCTGGGGAGGTGTTACTTGGATGCCATTTTTGCCGGCTCGTCAGGCTTCTTGTCGTT
>JAZKIE010000326.1:0-8727 GCA_040385025.1 Pseudomonadota bacterium
TCGTGTTCGATGCCCACCAGCGCGCCAATGTGGTGGGCGACGGCATCAATGTGGCGCAGCGCATCGTGGACTTTGCCCAGCCCAACCAGATCGTGGTGTCGCGCGCCTATCACGAGGTGATCTCGCGCATCACCGACAACGCTGCCGGCATGTTCAGCCCGCTGGGCCCGCACCTGGACAAACACCTGCGCTCGCACGACATCTATGCGGTGCTGGACCCGCAATCGCGGCCGGCGCCAGCCACGCTGCGCAGCAGCGAGTTTGAAAATACCGCGTCTTTTGCTGCGCTGTCTTCGCTGACGCCAGAGGTGCTGGTTGAGATCGAGTCTGAACTGGCGCGCAGCATCGGCCCGCTGGCCAAGGTACTGCTTAAAAAGGCACTGCCACGCGTCGTCGGTGCTCAGGGCTTGCGCGAACTGCTGGCGGTCTCGATTCCTGACCCGAAAGCGCGCGAATTGTTCATCCATCCACCCAGCCACAAAACCCAGCCCGCGTTTTCTTCCAGCAACCGGCCCGACACGGCCAGCCGGCCGCACACGGACATCAGCCAGCCGGTCAGCCGAACCCAGAGTGCCAGCACCAGCGGCAGCAACAGCGGGCGCTCGGTCCCGGTGTCCTCACCGTGGTTCACCGCGGCGCAGCTCACCCACCTGGAGCGCGCGCTGAGCCAGGTCATCGGTCCGCTCGCGAAGGTGCTGGTCAAGAAACAGGTGGCCCGGCATACCGTGCTGGAGGCGCTGCGTGAGGCGCTGGCCAATGAGATTGACCATGCCAGCGACCGCGAGAAATTTTTGGCAGCCACCCAGAAACTCCCCTAGGAGCCCGTGCCCCATTTGCTACATTTTTGATAGCTGCTTGCGCTCGCCAGTCATAGGCCGAAGGCCTTTTTGATGCTTGGACTGAACGCAAAACATACGCCAGCGGCGGGTCAATGAAAGTCCCGGCTGGAGGTACCCAGCCGTCCCAACAGTGGCGTCAGGTCTTCGAGCCGCTGCGCCACCAGGTTGCGTACCGCGCCGTAACCCGGCGCGGTACCGCTTTCCTCGCTGCGCTGCCACACGCCGTACACCGCCAGCAGCCGCGCATGCAGCACTTCGGCGCGCTGGGTTTCGCGCAGGGACTTCCAGACAATCACATTGACCGGACCGGTTTCGTCTTCCAATGTCACAAAAATCGTGCCCTTGGCAGTTTGCGGCTGCTGGCGCACGGTGACGATGCCGCAGGCCGCCACCTCCAGCCCATCGGGCAGTGCATTCAATTGCCCGGCGCTCAGCAGTCCGCGCCTGGCCAGACGCGGGCGCAGCAAGGCCAGCGGATGCCGCCGCAGGCTCAGGCCGGTGGCGCGGTAGTCAAAAAGAATGTTTTCCCCTTCGGGGGTGTCGGGCAACTGCAGCGCGGTCTCGTGGATCGGCACGGCTTTGAGCAGACCCGGCGCGGGTTTGATGGCGGCGGCTTCCCAGACCTGCTGGCGCCGGTGGCCGGCCAGCGGCAGCAAGGCATCGGCGGCGGCCAGCGCATTGATCTCCAGCATGCCCAGTCGGGCGCGCGAGACGATGTCCTCTGTCGAGGTGAAAGGCGCTTGTGCCCTCGCCTGCACCAGGCGCAGTGCCGCGGCTTCAGACAATCCGGTCACCAGGCGCAGGCCCAGGCGAACGGCGGGCTGGTTTTCCTTGATCCCTGGAAAGGACGGCGGCGGTTTGTTGTCGGCAGGCTCCAGCGTGCAGTCCCAGTGGCTGTGCATGACGTCCACCGCCCTCACCTCGACGCCGTGTTTGCGCGCGTCCTGCACCAGTTGCGAGGGCGCATAAAAACCCATCGGTTGTGAGTTGACCAGGGCGGCGAGAAAACACGCCGGCTCGTGGCACTTGAGCCAGCAGCTCACATACACCAGCTTGGCAAAACTGGCGGCGTGGCTTTCGGGGAAGCCGTAATCGCCAAAGCCCAGAATCTGCTTGAAGATGCGCTCTGAAAATTCGGCGCTGTAGTTGTTTTTCACCATGGCATTGACCAGCCGGCCATGAAAGCGCTCCACACCGCCCTTGCGCTTCCAGGCCGCCATGGAGCGGCGCAAATCGTCCGCCTCACCGGGCGTGAAGTCCGCCGCGATCATGGCGATCTGCATCACCTGCTCCTGGAAAATCGGTATGCCGAAAGTGCGTTCCAGCGCCGGATTGAGCGCGGGGTACTCCGGCACCATGCAGCCATTCCTGCTGACAATCTCGCGGTTCTTCAGGTAAGGATGCACCATGCCGCCCTGAATCGGCCCCGGCCGCACGATGGCCACTTCCACCACCAGGTCGTAATAGTTGCGCGGCTTCAAACGCGGCAGCATGGACATCTGGGCACGGCTCTCGATCTGGAACACACCCACGGTGTCGGCCGCACAGATCATGTCGTAGGTCGGTGGGTCGTCCGGCTCGATGGTGTGCATTTCAAGAGCGCTGCCGCGCTCCTGGTTCACCAGGTCCAGGCAACGGCGGATGGCCGACAGCATGCCCAGCGCCAGCACGTCCACCTTGAGCAGGCCCATGACCTCCAGATCGTGCTTTTCCCACTGGATGATGCGGCGGTTTTCCATGGAGGCCGGCTGCACCGGAACCAGCCGTGTCAGCTTGCCTTGCGTCAGCACAAAACCACCGACATGCTGGCTCAGGTGGCGCGGAAAACCGATCAGTTGCAAGGCCAGGTCCAGCCACTGCAAAACCGGGCCGGCCTGCGCCTGCAGGCCCGCTTCTTCCAGTTTTTGCGCCAATGCCGCGCTACCGTCAAACCAGAAATGCTCTTTGGCAAACTGCTCGATGATCTCCGGCGCCATGCCCAGCGCCTTGCCCACGTCGCGCAGGGCGCTGCGCGGCCGGTAACTGATGACAGTGGCGGCGAGGGCGGCGCGGTCGTGGCCGTACTTGCCATAGATGTACTGGATGACTTCCTCGCGCCGCTGGTGTTCGAAGTCGACGTCAATGTCGGGCGGTTCGCGCCGCTCGCGGCTGATGAAGCGCTCAAACAGCAGCTTGCTTTCGCCGGGGCGGACGGCCGTGACTTCCAGGCAATAACAGACCAGCGAATTGGCTGCGGAGCCGCGCCCCTGGCAGAGGATTCCCTGCTGCCGGGCAAAACGCACGATGTCGTGCACCGTGATGAAAAACATCTCGTACTCGAGCTCTTCAATCAGGGCCAGCTCTTTTTCAAACTGCGCCTGGAGATCCTCGTCCATACCGTCGGGATAACGCTTTTTCGCGCCCTCTGCCGTCAGCCGCCGCAGGCACTGGGCCGGTGTTTCCGCCGCGGGCACCATGTCTTCCTGCGGGTAGCGGTACATGGCGCGGATCTCGTCCAGGCTGAACGTGCAGCGCGCCGCCACCTCCAGCGTGGCGCGCAGCAACCCGGCCGGGTAGATGTCGGCCAGGCGCATGCGCGGGCGCAAATGCGCCTCGGCGTTGGCTTGCAGCTCGAACCCGCATTCATGCACGGTCCGGCCCAGCTTGATGGCGGTCATCACGTCGTGCAGCGGTTTGCGCGAGCGCACATGCATCAGCACGTTGCCGGCGGCGACCAGGCCGATGCCGGTGCGCTGCGCCACCTGCTGCAGTTGCTGCAGCCGCAGCGCATCATCCAGGCCCTGCAGCAGCTCCACGGCCAGCCAGACATGTGTACCAAACAGGCCGGTAGCCCATACGGCGTGGGCGTCAAGCGCTTCTGTAGGGATAGCCTCGGGCAAAGGGCACAGCAACACTTCGCAATCGGCCAGCAGCGCAAAATCAGTCTCTCCTATCGCCACACGGTAGCTGCCCTTGTTGATCACATCGCCGGCCTGCCTGGCTGCGGTGATGAACTCACACAGGTTGCCCCAGCCGGCGGCGTTGTGCGGCAACACCACAAGCCGAAAAGGCTGTGCTGCCTGCACCAGGAACTCGGCACCCGGCAGCAGCTTGAGCCCGCATGTTGTGGCCGCCTCATGCGCGCGCACCACGCCGGCAACCGAACATTCGTCGGTGATGGCCAGCGCCCGGTAGCCCAGCTCGGCGGCGCGCTCGACCAGCTCCTGTGCATGCGAGGCACCACGCTGGAAGCTGAAGTTGCTCAGCGCGTGTAATTCCGCATAGTCGGGAAGCTCGGAAGCCAGGGTGCGCAGCATCGCGTCAGGCAAAAAAACCATGAAGAAACCAGGCGCGCCGCGGCCCGGCCCCGGCGCTGTTGAGCGCCAGGCGCTCGCTGTAAATCCATAACAAGCCCGCCTGCTGGCTGCGGTAGATGAAGTAGTCACGGATGGCCGGCGGCTTGCAAGACAAACCAGGCATCAACCAGCCACTGGCTTCCAGCCGTTGCGGACCGGCCAGCCGCACCAGCTTGCCCTGGTACACCGGGCTGTTGCCCGCGACGGCCAGCTTCACAGCCTGGGGCAGCAACCAGCTTGGGTACAGCGCTTCGGTCCTGGTGGCGGGTGTTGCCAAATTTTTCAAATCTTTTTTGGCCCTGGCCTTTTCCGGACGCGCGCCGGCAGCTATCAATTTAAGAGCATGCTGAGCCGGCACCCAGCGCTGCATTTGCTCGGGCCGGTGGTCGGCCACAGGCTGCCAGGCTTGCACCTGCGCTTCGCCCAGACGCGCGCTCAGGCGTTCGATCAGCTCAAGCGCACTGTCGCCCTGCTTGCGCTCCATCATCAAGAGACTGCCGGTGGCAGCAGCCGCATCGGCCAGCGGCTCGGTCACCAGCGACTGCAGGCTCAAGGCGTGCACAGGCGCCGGCAGCTTGTGCTGCGCCAGCTGTTCGGCCAGCAGCCGCGCCACATGGCGCAAATCCTGTGCGGGCTGGGCCGTGCGCACTTCGAGCTCGCCGGTGGGCGGCACATCCCTGCGCTTGTCGAGGTGCCAGGTCAGCCTGAGCGCGCTCAGGCCGCTCTGGCGGCCCAGCAGCCAGGCCTGCAGCCGCGCCAGCAAGCGCAAGGCGCCGGCCATCAGCGCGGGGGCGTGGGTGACCAGCGCGTTGAGCTCGATTTTTTCTTCAAAGTGTTCGGGCAACACCAGCCATTCGTACTCGTCGGCCACCGTGCCACGCGCGCGGTCCAGCGCTTCGAGCAACTCCGCGCCGAAACGCCGGGCCACGCCATCGCGCGGCAGGCGCAGCAGGTCGTCCCAGGTGCGGCAGCCGATGCGTTCGAGCACACCCAGGTGCGGGCGCGCCGCGCTCAGGCTGTGCATGGGCAGCTCGGCCACCCGCTGCTGTGGCCCGGCGCCCTGCCCGGCCTTCATGCGCAGGCGTGCCATTGCTATCAAGGAAGTAGCGCCCTGTGCCCGCTGGACATGGGCCACGCATTGATTTGACTGAAAAAATTCCAGCAAACGGCACTCCAGCTGCTGCATCAGTCGCGTCAGGCCCCCGAACAGGCGCAGGCTTGCGCTCACGTCCATCAGCACGGCTTCGTCGAGCAGCGTCACGCGCGGCGTGAAGCCCAGCGCCAGGCTGGCCACCGCGCGTTGCGCGTCTGCCTCGTCCAGGCGCCCGACGCCGGGCTCAGTGGTGATCGAAGTGTGCAATGCGATCCAGCAGGGCATGGACATTCGCCGGTAAAAAAAGTGGCGCGGTCTCTTCCCGCTTGAGACGGGCGCGCTCGCGGCTGGCGCTCAGCAGCGCCGTGAGCCGGGCCGGGTGTGTATCGAGCAACAGCGGCGCACTCAGCGGCGGGCCACGCCGCTTGAGCACATGCACCCGCAGGTTGCCGCCCTCCTGGTCCACGCCTTCAAGCAACAGGCGCAGCGGCGCCGGTGACGATTCGAGTTGCGCGCGCGGTGGTCTGAAGACAAACAGCAGCTTGTTGTGCGCATGAGCGGCAATCTGCAGGCGGCGCAAATGCGCGCTGCGTACATCGGGCAGCCAGGCCAGCACGGCCGCCACGTCAGCGCACTGCAGCGCCTCGCGCGTGGCCCACAGCAGCGCCGGAGCGTCGCTCTGGGCCGACTGCACACACAGCAGACGGGACAGGTCGAGTTGCCGCGCGCCCAGCGCCGGGCCAAAGGGCTGACACGGCGCGCCCGTCAGCACCAGCAACTTGCCCGGTGCCGCAGCCTGCAGGCTGGCCAGCGCCGGCGCCACCAGTCCCCACTCGTGCTGGCCGGCTTGCGCTTGCAGCACTTCGACCAATGCACCCTGCGGCCAGCCGCCCCCCGGCAGCACCGCGTTGAGCGCGGCATACCCCGTGTCCAGCGCCTGCAGGCTGCTGCCACCCAACTCGCCAGCGCGCCAGACACCGGGACCCCATGCAAGCCCCGCAGGCATGGCGCGCGCGCCGCCGCCCAGGGCGCAGGGTAAGCTGGGGACGGCCGGTGAAAATTCAGACATGGCAAAGGCGATAAAATACTGTTGATATGTACAGTATTACACCTTTTCCAGCCAGCAGGGAAAATCAATGTTTTTGGACTCACACACAATGAAAATTGCGCTCCGGCGAGCTGGCGGCATCGCTGCCTTGTTGCTGGCTGCGGCATGCTCCAAAGACCCTGACACGGCCGCAGCCTACCCGCCGACCGGTCAGCCGTCCAATGTCAAGCCAGGCTTCATCAACAAGGTGTGGGAGGTCAACCTGTCCACCGGCGTGGCACCGGGCATGTTGTACGCGTTTTTGTCCGACGGCACACTGGTGATCACCTCACCCAACAGCAAGGCCGCCTTCGGCGCCTGGACTTATAAAAACGGCGTGCTCACGATGATTGAGGCCTCGCAGGAATACAAGACCGACATCCTGAACCTGAGCCATGATGAGTTGCGGCTGCGCAGCCACAACCCTGGCGGCAGCCTTGAAATTGTGCTGGTGCCGGCGCGGGTGGCACCGCTGCCACCCTGAAACCTTTCAGGCCGGCCGGCGCCCTGCCCCGCGCACCTGGGCGACCAGCACAACCAGCATCAACAGCGCGATGCCGGAAAAACACAGAAACGACCAGTTGGCAATCGACAAACCCAGAAAAGTCCAGTCGATCTTGGTGCAGTCGCCGCTGCCCTTGAAGATCATCGGAATCACGCGCTGCAGCGGAAACATCTCGATCATCCCGTAAAAATCACGGCCGCAGGAAGCTTCTTCGGGCGGGTACCACTGCAGGAAACTCTGGCGCGCCGCCACAAAAGCGCCGAAGCCGGCCAGCAGCAGCGTCACCGCCGAACCCGTCAAAAGCAGGCCTTTTTTATTCGCCAGGGCCGTGACGCCGGAAACAATCGCCACCAGCATCAGCGCATAACGCTGCACGATGCACATGGGGCAAGGCTCCAGCCCCACCACATGCTGCAGGTAGAGGCCAAAAGCCAGCATGGCCACACAGCCCACGGATACCAGCGTGAGCAGGCGGCGCGGCGCAGCTTCGAAATACTTCAATGACATTGCTTTCCTTTTTGATCGATGTCGGATTGTCCGATGGTTCGGGCGATTGGAAGAGGATAAGTTCCCAAAGGCGTCGCAGCTTGTGACAGTTTTTTTGGCAGATAAAAAGCCATACTTTAATATGGCGAAAAGTGTGGGTTTCTTGCTAAAATGACATCATGACCCCAATCCGGTTTGAATGGGATGCGCACAAAGACACGGAGAACCAGAAGAAGCACGGCGTGCCGTTCTCCCTGGCGCAATACGCGTTTATCGATTCCCGTCGGGTTATTGCCGAAGACTTGGGCCACAGCACCACGGAAAAACGCTATTTTTGCTTTGGCGAGGTCAACGACGGAATTCTCACCGTTCGGTTTACCCACCGCGATGGTGCCATCCGTATTTTTGGCGCTGGCTATTGGCGCAAAGGAAAGGCAATTTATGAGCGCGAAAATTAAATACACCAACGAACCTTTTCAGGCCAAAGTCGTTCGGGATTTTCTCCCGCCGCCCGATCAACTTGCGTTTCGGGAGGAAGGTGTGAAGGTCACGCTTGCGTTGAGCAAGAAAAGTGTGGACTTTTTCAAATCCGAAGCCGCGAAACACAACACCCAGTACCAGCGCATGCTGCGCAAACTGATTGATGCGTATGTAGAGAGCTATGCGCCTGCGGCAACAGCCCCTCCATCGCAAACTGTCCGCAAGCGGACCGCTGGTTAAGAGCGCTTTACCGCCAGATCAAATCCCCTGCCCCGCATCCACAAACACGCGCGCATGGCGTGGGCTCAAGACCAGCAAATCGCCCTCGCGCAAGCCCATGTCGCGGTACTGCTGCGACGGGATTTGTGCCTCGATCAGCGGGTCGGCCTGGCCGCTGTCTTCTGAAGGAATCAGTTCCAGCCTGGCAATCGGCCCGATCACAATCGCGCGGCTCAGTTGCGCGGCAATGCCTTCGGCGCCGGGTGAATAACGCTGCACATCGAAATCGTGCGGGCGCACATAAGCAAAGGCCTTGGCGTTTTGCGCAGCGCTGTGTTCGGGCGAATCCAGCCGCATGCCTTCGAGCTGGATCTTGCCTTCATGTGCACGGCCCTGAAACAGGTTGACGTCGCCGAGAAAGCCATACACAAAGGGGCTGGCCGGGTGGTCCCAGACCTGTTGCGGCGAGCCGATCTGCTCGACCTTGCCCTGGTTCATCAGCACCACGCGGTCCGCGACCTCGAGGGCCTCTTCCTGGTCGTGCGTGACAAAAATGCTGGTGACATGCAGGTCGTCGTGCAGGCGGCGCAGCCATCGCCGCAATTCTTTCCTCACCTTGGCATCGAGTGCGCCGAAAGGCTCGTCGAGCAGCAGCACCTTGGGCTCGACCGCGAGCGCGCGTG
>JAZKIE010000327.1:0-2454 GCA_040385025.1 Pseudomonadota bacterium
GCGGTCCAGGCGTCAATTTTCCGGCCACCGCCGGCGGTGAACACCGCCAGGCTCTCCAGCATGCCGGTGCGCATCAGGCAGAACACCGGCTGGGCGCGCAACTGCCCGTCTTCCTCGGGGGCGGCCACCACGGCGAAGTCGGCGTTTTCGCGCGCCAGCGCTTCGGCCAGGCGGGGTGCCAGGTCTTCGCTGAACAGCGGTGTGTCGCAGGGCACGGTCAGCATATAGGGGGTTTCGCAGCGCTCCAGCCCGGTGATGAAACCGGCCAGCGGCCCCGAGAATTCGCCCATGCCGCCGGCGTCGGGCCAGACCGGCACACCAAAGGATTCGTAGGCGGCCAGGTTGCGGTTGGCATTGATCATGACCTCGCCGACCTGCGGCGACAGGCGCAGCAAGGTGTGCAGGGCCAGCGGCACGCCGTTGAAATTCTGCATGCCCTTGTCGGCGCCGCCCATGCGTGAGCCGCGCCCGCCCGCGAGAATCACCCCGGTGATTTCTGCGCCGTCTATCGTGTCAATCATTTTCTAGCCACCTATGTAACTCATCTCGACACGTTTTTGCCCGTCCGCGCCCGGCACGGCGACGTCCGGCGGCAGTGCCGCGCGCAATTCCGAATAACGGTCATCGCGCCGCTGCCAGATATGGGCCACGGCGGCAGAAATCTGCGCGTCCGAATAGTTGCCGCTGCGCAGCAGCGCGCGCAGGTCATGGCCCTGGCTGGCAAACAGGCACAGGAACAACTTGCCCTCGGTCGACAGCCTGGCGCGGTTGCAGTCGCCGCAAAAAGCGTTGGTGACGCTGCTGATCACGCCGATCTCGCCGGCGCCGTCCAGGTAACGCCAGCGCTCAGCGGTCTCGCCGAGGTAGTTGGCGTCCATCGCCTGCAGCGAAAATTCGGACTGCAGACGTTGAATCACCTGGGCCGAGGGCAGCACCTCGTCCATGCGCCAGCCGTTGGTCGCACCCACGTCCATGTATTCGATAAAACGCAGCACCACCCCCGAGTTGCGAAAGTGTCTGGCCATGGGCAGGATTTCGGCGTCGTTGGTGCCGCGCTTGACCACCATGTTGACCTTGATCGGTGCCAAGCCGACCTTGTGCGCGACCTCGATGCCGCGCAGCACGTCGGCGACCGGGAAGTCCACATCGTTCATGCGCCGGAACACCGCGTCGTCCAGCCCGTCCAGGCTCACGGTGACACGCTGCAGGCCCGCGTCTTTCAATGCCTGGGCTTTTTTGGCCAATAGCGAGGCATTGGTGGTCAGTGTGATGTCCAGCGGCTTGCCACCTGGCGTCTCAATCTTTGCCAGCATCTCGATCAGCACCTCAAGGTGCTTGCGCAGCAGCGGCTCGCCACCGGTCAGCCGGATTTTTTCGACGCCGTGCGCGACGAAAATTTTCGTCAGGCGCGTGATTTCTTCAAAACTCAGCAAGGAGGTCTGCGGCAGAAACGCGTAGTCCTTGTTGAACACCTCGCTGGGCATGCAGTAGCTGCAGCGGAAGTTGCAGCGGTCGGTCACGCTGATGCGCAGATCGTGCAGCGGCCGGGCCAGCGTGTCAGCCAGCAGCCCGGTTGGCGCCTGCAGTTGCGCAGGCACCTGCGGCACGCGCGCGGCGTAACGCATGTCGGCAAGGGGAATGATCTTTTTGTCCATGGTGGGGCTCAGGGGAGAATTTACTCCATTGGCACGCCCAAACGGAAAAGCAAGGGCCTTATCCCCAGGCGCTGGGCGTTATTCATCGCGGTTCTATCTTTACCAGCAGGGGCCGCGGATCTGGCTTTGCCTGTCCGCAGGCGCAGCGCCCCTTGGTGGGGCAGAGAGCTAGGCGGAGCGAGCGACCGTGGGGCACTATCTAGACGCAGCGCCCGCCATCCACCTCGATACACACGCCGCTGATGAACGCGGCTTCGTCGCTGGCCAGGTAAAGCGCGGCATTGGCCACGTCCAGTGCGGTCGAAAAACGGCCCAGCGGGATGCTGGCCAGGAACCTGGCGCGGCGCGCTTCGCCCTCGGGCCCGGTGACGCTGCCGCCGGCAAACTGGGTCGACAGCGCGGTGTCGGGATTGAACACCGGGTTGATGCAGTTGACGCGGATGTTGTCGGGGCCGAGTTCTGCGGCCAGCGACTTCGAGGTCGTGATCACCGCGCCCTTGGAGCCGTTGTACCAAGACAGGCCCGGCCGCGGCCGCACGCCGGCGGTGGATGCGATGTTGATGAAGCTGCCGCCGCCACCTGCCCGGAACACCGGCACGGCGTGGATGGTGGCGAGGTAAATGCTTTTGACGTTGATCGCGTAGCAGCGGTCGAATTCTTCCTCGGTGGTTTCCAGTGCTGGCTGGTTCAAATGTGTCCAGCCGGCGTTGTTGACCATCACGTCGAGCTTGCCGTGGCGCTGCACCGCGGCATCCACCAGCGCTTTCATCTCGGCGGTTTTTGTCACGTCGGCCTTGAA
>JAZKIE010000328.1:0-2559 GCA_040385025.1 Pseudomonadota bacterium
GACTTCAGCCAGGACGCGCCCCATGTGTTTGCCGACCTGTCGAAGAACCTGATCGATGCGGAAACCCAGGCCCTGCTGATGGAGCTGGCGCGCCAGTGTGGGCTGGAGCAGCGCCGCGACGCGATGTTTGCCGGTGAACAGATCAACACCACCGAAAACCGTGCAGTGATGCACTTTCTATTGCGAAATCCGGCTCCAGCCCATAGCGGACGGGCGCAAGCAGCTCCTGAAAACATAGCAAATGAATTGGCTGAAGTGCATGAGACGCTGAATGCGATGCTGGCCTACGCCGAGCAGGTGCGGCAGGACGCGGCCATCACCGACATCGTGAACATCGGCATCGGTGGCTCTGACCTCGGGCCGCAGATGGCGGTGCTGGCGCTGGATGAATTCCGCCTGCCGGGCAAGCGCCTGCATTTTGTCTCCAACATCGATGGCCAGGAACTGGCCGGCGTGCTGGCGCAGCTCAGGCCGCAGAACACGCTGTTTCTGATTGCCTCCAAGACCTTCAGCACCACCGAGACCATGACCAACGCCGTTTCGGTGAAACACTGGTTCGAGGCACAGGGCGGCACCGACATCGCGCGCCATTTTGCGGCGCTGACCACCAACGTCGCGGCGGCAAAGGCTTTCGGCATCAGCACCACCTTCGGTTTCTGGGACTGGGTCGGCGGGCGTTATTCGCTGTGGTCGGCGATTGGCCTGCCGCTGGCCATCGTCATAGGCGCGCAGGGCTTTCGGGACTTTCTGGCCGGTGCCCACGCCATGGACGGCCATTTCCGCAGTGCGCCGATGGCGCAGAACCTCCCGGTGCGCCTGGGTCTGCTTGACGTCTGGTACCGCAATTTCCACGGCTTCACCAGCCGCAGCATTGCGCCTTACAGCAGCGCCCTGCGCCGTCTGCCGGCCTACCTGCAGCAGCTCGAAATGGAGAGCAACGGCAAACGCGTCGGCCTGGACGGACAGGCCCTGCCGTTTGCGACCGCGCCCGTGCTCTGGGGGGAGCCCGGCACCAACGGCCAGCATGCTTACTTCCAGATGTTGCACCAGGGCACCGACGTGGTTCCCGTCGAATTTGTCGCCGTCAAGCGGGTCGCGCGCAGCCTGCCGGGTCACCACGACAAGCTGCTGGCCAATGTGCTGGCCCAGGCCCAGGCCCTGATGCAGGGAAAGGACGATGCGGGTGGCCACAAACATTTCACGGGCAACCGTCCCAGCACTTTTCTGTTGCTCGATGAGCTCACGCCCACCAGCTTGGGTGCCTTGATTGCGCTGCAGGAGCACCGTGTGTTTGTCAGCGGCGCGATCTGGGGCATCAACAGTTTTGACCAGTGGGGCGTCGAGCTTGGCAAGGTGCTGGCCAGGGACATTGAACCCCGGCTGCACAACGGAGACATTTCCGGGCTGGACGGCTCCACCGCCGGCTTGCTGCAGCGCCTGCGATAAGCCGGCCGGCCGGTCATGACCGTGGCATATCATGGCGCGGGGAATTCACCCTGCACACTCCTGAGGAGGAGAACACATGAACTTCGGTCAAGCCATCTCGACCTGCTTTTCCAAATACGCCACTTTCTCCGGGCGCGCTTCGCGCCCCGAATTCTGGTGGTTTACGCTGTTCCAGATCCTGGTCTCGATTGTGGCCTCCATGTTTGGGGACATCGTGAACGGGCTGGTGTCACTGGGCCTGCTTCTTCCGGCACTGGCTGTGGGCGCACGCCGCCTGCACGACATCGGCAAAAGTGGCTGGTGGCAATTGATCATGCTGACCGTCATCGGTTTGCTGCTGCTGATCTACTGGTGGGTCCAGCCCGGCAATAACGAGGCCGCCGACTAGTTCGAGCGCGCATGAAAAAACCCGCAGGGCGCGAGCCCTGCGGGTTTTTTGTTGGGGATCCGGAAGCCTGGAAGCCGCCGGACGCAGCATGAGGGCTTAGCGCAAGGCGCGGGGTCGCAGACAGTACCAAAGGTACGGCAAGACCCCGCAACGCGGCGATCAGTCCTCAGGCAAGGACCCTTACATGCCCATGCCGCCCATGCCGCCCATATCACCCATGCCACCACCACCCATGCCGCCGCCGCCAGCGCCGGACTCGTCTTTCGGAGCCTCGGCAACCATGCACTCGGTCGTCAGCATCAGCGAGGACACGGACGCTGCGTTTTGCAGTGCGGTGCGGGTCACTTTGGTGGGGTCCAGGATACCCATGTCGATCATGTCGCCATAGGTGGCGTTGGCGGCGTTGTAGCCGTAGTTGCCCTTGCCGGCCAGCACCGCATTGACCACCACGCTTGGCTCTTCGCCGGCGTTGGAGACGATGATGCGCAGCGGCTCTTCGATGGCGCGCAGGATCAGCTTGATGCCGGCGTCCTGGTCAGCGTTGTCACCCTTGATGGTGCCAGCCGACTGCTTGGCGCGCAGCAGGGCCACGCCACCGCCAGCCACAATGCCTTCTTCCACAGCAGCGCGGGTGGCGTGCAGGGCGTCTTCCACGCGGGCTTTTTTCTCTTTCATTTCGACTTCGGTGGCAGCGCCAACCTTGATCACGGCAACACCGCCGGCCA
>JAZKIE010000329.1:0-7448 GCA_040385025.1 Pseudomonadota bacterium
ATCGCCGAGCCGCCGTAACTCATGAGCGGCAGGGTCAGGCCCTTGGTCGGCAAGGCGCCCAGGTTCACGCCCATGTTGATGAAGGCCTGAAAACCGATCCAGATGCCCACGCCCTGCGCGACCAGGCCGGCGAACAGGCGGTCCAGCGCGATCGACTGGCGGCCGATGTGCATGATGCGGCGTGTCATCCACATGAAAGCACCGATGACGCACAGCACCCCCAGGAAACCGAACTCCTCGCCGATGACGGCGAGCAGGAAATCGGTGTGCGCCTCGGGCAGCCAGTGCAGCTTTTCAATGCTGCCGCCCAGTCCCACACCGAACACCTCGCCACGGCCGAAGGCAATCAGCGAGTGCGACAGCTGGTAGCCCTTGCCCATCGAGTACTTGTCGCTCCATGGGTCAAGGTAGGCAAAAATCCGCTCGCGGCGCCAGTCGCTGAGCATCACCATCAGCGCAAAGGCGATCACCACCACGGTGGCGATGACAAAAAACATGCGTGCATTGACGCCGCCCAGGAAAAGAATGCCCATGGCGATCACCGAGATCACCATGAAGGCGCCCATGTCCGGTTCGGCGAGCAGCAACAGGCCCACGATGGCGATGGCAATGGCCATGGGCATGACGGCGCGGAAGAATTTTTCCTTCACTTCCATCTTGCGCACCATGTAATCGGCGGCATACAGCAGCACCGCAAACTTGGCCAGCTCCGAGGGCTGGAAATTCATGAAGCCCAGCGAGATCCAGCGGCGCGCGCCGTTGACGCCCTTGCCGATGAAGGGCACCAGCACCAGCATCAGCAGCACCAGCGAGGCCACAAACAGCCAGGGCGCGAGCTTTTCCCAGGTCGCCACCGGCACCTGGAAAGCCAGCAGCGCCACCGACACGGCCACAAACAGCGAAAGAGCGTGGCGCAGCAGGAAGTGGGTGTGCGCATAACGCGCAAACTTCGGGTTGTCCGGCATGGCGATGGAGGCGGAATACACCATCACCAGGCCCCAGACCAGCAGCGCCACCGTGACCCAGATCAGCGCCTGGTCCACGCCCGACATGCGCACCGGCGCAGACGCCGTGCGCGAGGCGCCCTGACCGCCCAGACGGACTGGCAAACCCTCGGAGGCAACGCCGCCCAGACCGGAGAACCAGCCGGCAAGACGTGTAGCAACGGTCATGACACCACCCCCGCATCGCTTGCGAGCGCTTGCACGGCATCGCAAAACACCTGGGCGCGGTGCCCATAGTTGTCGAACATGTCAAAACTCGCGCAGGCCGGTGACATCAACACGGCGTCACCGGTTTGGGCCTGGCGTGCGGCCAGTTCAACGGCGGTCTGCATGGAGTCGGCGTCCAGCAGACTCACGCCTGTGGCCTGCAGCGCAGCACGGATTTGCGGTGCATCCCGCCCGATCAGGACAACGGCCCGCGCGTACCTGCGCACCGGATCGGCCAGCGGTGAAAAGTCCTGGCCCTTGCCGTCCCCGCCGGCAATCAGCACCAGCTTGCGTTCAGCGCCCAGGCCGGTCAGCGCCGCCACCGTGGCGCCCACATTGGTGCCCTTGCTGTCGTCAAAATACTCGACATCGTGAACCACCGCGACTGGCGTGACGCGGTGCGGCTCGCCAGCGTAGTCACGCAGGCCGTGCAGCATGGACGCCATGGTCCCGCCCACGGCGCCGGCCAGCGCCAGTGCAGCCAGCGCATTGGTGGCGTTGTGGCGACCGCGCAGGCGCATCGCCTCCACAGGCATCAGGCGCTGGATGTGCAGCACCACCTCTTCGTCCTTGCGGCGCTTGACAGTTTCATCGGCTTCGGCAGCACGCACCAGCCAGGCCATGCCATTGACGGTCTCAATGCCAAAGTCACCCGGCCGTTGCGGCATGCCCAGCCCGAAAGTGATGTACTCGCGCCACAACGGTTTTTGCAACTTGATGCGCATCGGCTCTGGCAACATGGCCATCACCGCAGCATCATCGCGATTGAGAACCAACAAACCCTTGCTGCCGAAGATGCGCGCTTTGGCCGCGCCGTAGGCCGCCATGCTGCCGTGCCAGTCGAGGTGGTCCTGGGTCAAATTCAGCACCGTCGCCGCGGCAGGCTCGAAGCCCACCACACCGTCGAGCTGGAAGCTGGACAACTCCAGCACCCAGACCTCGGGCAAAGTGCCCGCATCAATGTGTCCGGCGAGAGTATCCAGCAGGCTGGGGCCGATGTTGCCGGCCACCGCCACGGTCTTGCCTGCGTGGGCGACCAGTTGCCCGGTCAGTGCCGTGGTGGTGGTCTTGCCGTTGGTACCGGTGATCGCCAGCACCTGGGGCGTGTAGCCCATGGTCGTCGCGAGGCCGGACAGCGCCTGCGCAAACAGGCTGAGTTCGTTGCCGCACACCAGGCCTTGCGCCCGGGCCACCGACATCAGCGGCTCGACGGCTTCCGGCGACAGGCCCGGGCTCTTGAAAACGGCGCGGATGTCGCTGCCTTCGACCAGACCGGCCTCGAAAGCAGCGGCCCTGAAAGTCACCTGTGGCAAGTCGGCCTGCAAGCCCGCCAGTTGCGGAGGCGCTTCCCGGTTGTCCACGACACTCACGTGCGCGCCCTGGCGCACACACCAGCGCGCCATGGCCAGCCCTGAAGCGCCCAGCCCCAAAACGAGAACACGCTGGCCATGCAACGGGTCTGCCGTGATTTCGCCAGACGTATCCGGTTGGTCCTCAACCCGTTCATCGGCAGCCGTATCGCTGACCGGGTTTTCAGGCAGGGGTGGCACTGGCGCAGCGTTCTCGGGAACACTCACCTCTGCAAACAGCTGCGCCACAAAAGCCGCCGCGTCGCGCGCCGCCGTCAGGGTGTCGGGCAGGGGACGCGGGCCGGCCTTGGCCGGCGCACGCGGTGCAGCCGTCTCCGCGACGGGCTCAGCCATCGTACCGGCGGGCAACTCCGCCGCAGCATCAACCGCCGCGACAGGCACAGCCGCGCCCTCCTGCGCTGAAAGCGGATCGGGCCTATCGCCGGGGTTGAGGGGGTCGTTGACGTTCATCGCAATTTCAGGGTGGACAGGCCGATCAGGCACAGCAGCATGGTGATGATCCAGAAACGCACAACCACCTGCGTTTCCTTCCAGCCCTTCTTTTCAAAGTGATGGTGCAGGGGCGCCATCTTGAAGAGACGCCGGCCCTCACCGTAACGCGCGCGGGTGTACTTGAAATACATCACCTGCAGCATCACCGACAGGGCCTCGACGACAAAAATGCCGCCCATGATGGCAAGCACGATTTCCTGGCGCACGATGACAGCAATCGTGCCCAGCGCCGCGCCCAGGGCCAGCGCGCCCACATCGCCCATGAAGACCTGCGCGGGATGGGTGTTGAACCACAAAAAGGCCAGGCCCGCGCCGGCCATGGCCGAGCAGAAAATCAGCAGCTCGCCAGAACCGGGGATGTACGGGAAAAACAGGTATTTGGAATACACAGAACTGCCGGTCACATAAGCGAACACACCCAGCGCCGAACCCACCATCACCACGGGCATGATCGCCAGGCCATCGAGACCGTCGGTCAGGTTGACCGCATTGCTGGAACCCACAATCACGAGGTAAGTCAGCAGCACAAAACCGAACACGCCCAGCGGATAACTGACTTCCTTGAAGAAGGGCAGTTGCAGGCCGGCCTTGGGCGGCAGGTTCACGTCGAAGCCCGACTGCACCCAGCTGAAAAACAGCTCCAGCACCCGCAGGTTGGAACTCTCTGAAATGCTGAACACCAGGTAGAGCGCGGCCAGCAGGCCAATCACCGACTGCCACAGGTATTTTTCCCGCGAACGCATGCCTTCCGGATCCTTGTGCACCACCTTGCGCCAGTCGTCGGCCCAGCCGACGGCGCCAAAACCCAGCGTGACGATCAGCACAATCCAGACAAAGCGGTTGCTCAGGTCAAACCACAGCAGGGTCGAGATACCGATGGACAGAAGAATCAGCACGCCGCCCATGGTGGGGGTGCCGCTTTTGCTCAAATGGGTTTGCATCGCGTATTCGCGGATCGGCTGCCCGATTTTCAGATGCGTGAGGCGGCGGATCACAAATGGCCCGGCAATCAGGCCGATCAGCAAGGCCGTCAGCGCGGCCATGACCGCGCGAAAGGTCAGGTACTGAAACACCCGGAAGTAGCCGAATTCCGGCGACATGGTTTGCAACCACTGGGCCAGGCTAAGCAACATGGGTGTTTTCCTCTTCTGATTGTTGTTGTGCACGGGCGGTGATGGTTTCAACCACACGCTCCATCTTCATGAACCGCGAACCTTTGACAAGCACGCTGGCCAGTTCGGGCAGCGCCAGCACGACCGCAGCCTGGAGAGCCGCCAGGTTGTCGCCAAAATGCCGGCCGCCAGCAACAGCGCGGGACGCGTCCACTGACTGCGTCCCCAAAGTGAACACCTGCTCGATGCCGCGTTCACGCGCGTGCCTACCGGCTTCGGCATGAAAGGCTGGCCCCTGGTCGCCCACCTCGCCCATGTCACCGAGCACCAGCAGGCGGGGCCCGGGCAGCTCGGCCAACACGTCGATGGCGGCATGCACCGAATCCGGGTTGGCGTTGTAGCTGTCATCAATCAATGTGATGGCGCGGCCTGCAACCATGACCTGCAAAGCGCGTGAGCGGCCCTTGACCGGTGAAAAGGCAGACAGACCGGCAGAGATGGCGGTCAGCGGCACGCCGGCCGCCAGCGCACAGGCAGTCGCGGCAAGCGCATTTTTGACGTTGTGGCGGCCTGCAATCTGCAGCGAAAATTCCAGTGCACCCTGCGGCGTAGTGGCCGTCACCTGCCAGGCCCCGCCCATCCAGACCGCAGCACCGGTCACATCGGCCGCACCCGAGTCGGCAAAGGTGAGCACTGCACGGGACGCAGCGGCTGCACGCCAGATCGGCGTATGGGGTTCGTCGGCCGGAAACACTGCCGTGCCCGTGGCAGGCAGCGCCGTTATCACGCTGCCGTTTTCATGCGCGACTGCCTCCACGGTGGCCATGAACTCCAGGTGTTCACGCTGCGCATTGTTGACCAGGGCCACCGTGGGCCGGGCCAGCGCGGCCAGGTAGGCGATCTCGCCGGGATGGTTCATGCCGAGCTCGACCACGCCGGCCTCGTGGCTCGCGCGCAGACGCAGCAGCGTCAGCGGCAGGCCGATATCGTTGTTGAAATTGCCCTCTGTTGCAAAGCCAGCATCGCCTTTCCATGCGCGCAGGATGGACGCGATCATCTGCGTCACGGTGGTCTTGCCATTGCTGCCGGTCACGGCAATCAAGGGCAGGCTGAACTGCGAGCGCCAGCCGGCGGCCAACTGACCCAGTGCCTTGAGGGAATCGCCGACCAGCAAGCCAGGCTGGCTTGGGGACAAGCCCCGCTGCGCCAATGCCGCAACAGCGCCCTGGCCTGCAGCCTGCGCCAAAAAGTCATGCGCATCAAAACGCTCACCCTTGAGCGCCACGAACAGGTCGCCAGGCCGCAGGCTGCGCGTGTCGCTGTGAACACGCGTGAACTGCAAGCTGCCGTCGCCCACCAGGCGCGCCGAGGGCAGCCACTGCAAGGCTTGCTGCAACGTCATCATGCGAGACCTCCCGCGCCGGCCTTCGACATGGCGCCCTGGCCCAATGCGGCTTCGGCCTGCGCCTTGTCGGAAAACGGCAACTTGATGCCAGCGCTTTCCTGGTAGCTCTCATGGCCCTTGCCGGCAATCAGGATCACATCGCCAGCTTGCGCCTGGGCGATGGAACGGGCGATGGCCAACGCGCGGTCGGGCTCGACCTCGGCCACCCCCCTGCGGCTGAAGCCTTTTAAAACCTGACCGATGATGCTGAGCGGATCTTCGCTGCGCGGATTGTCACTGGTGACCACGATATGGTCAGCGCCTTTTTCGGCAGCGGCTGCCATCAACGGTCGTTTGCCGGCATCGCGCTCGCCGCCGCAACCAAAGACGCACCAGAGCCGGCCTGAGCGTGCAACGGCGAGCGGCCTGAGCGCACCCAATACCTTCTCAAGTGCATCGGGCGTGTGCGCATAGTCAATCACCACCAGCGGCCGGCCCGGCAGCGAAACTGCATCCATGCGGCCCGGCACCGGCGACAGATGGGCACAGGCTTCCACCACCTCACGCAGGGGCAGGCCAAGCGCACGCAAGGCCGCCATCACACCCAGCAGGTTGGACACGTTGTAGTTCCCGACCAGAGCGGTCGTCAGGCGGTAACTTGAATCACCTTCGACCACATCAAAATGCATGCCACCCTCACCCTGCTGGATGGCCTGCGCTCTCAGCCTTGCCGGTGCCGTGCAGGACACGGTCCAGACGTCGAGGTCCGCGTCGCGCAGCGACAGTGCCAGAGCCTGGCCTTTAGCGTCATCGATGTTGAGCACAGCGGCTTTCAGGCCTGGCCACGCAAACAGGCGCGCCTTGGCCTCCCAATAGGCTTGCATGTCGCCGTGGTAGTCGAGATGGTCTTGCGTGAAATTGGTAAAAATCGCCACACGTATGTCGGTCGCGTCCAGGCGGTGCTCGGCGATGCCGATCGACGACGCTTCGAGGGCACAAGCCGCAAAGCCCTGATGGACCCATTGCGCGAGCTGCTGTTGCAGCAGCACCGGGTCGGGTGTGGTCAGACCGTTGAACACCATGGCATCCGGCTGACCCATGCCCAGGGTACCGACCACGCCGCAGGGCCGATGCAGCCAGCCCAGCGCCTGGGCCAACCACCAGGCGGTCGAGGTCTTGCCGTTGGTGCCCGTCACCGCAAGCAGGTCCAGCTTGCCGCTGGGGTGGCCAAAAAATTCAGCGGCAATCGGCGCCGTCGCCACTTTCAGACCGTTATAGGAAGCGACGCGGCTGTCGGTGAAACCATGGGCATCGACGCCCTGCTGCTCCACCAGACAAGCCTGCGCGCCGGCGTCCAGCACCCCGGCCACATAGCTGCGTGCATCGGTGGCGGCTCCCGGCCAGGCGATGAAACCATCGCCGGCGCTGACCTTGCGGCTATCCGTCCACAGGCTGCCGGTTACGCGCTGGCGCAACCACTGTGCGGCCTGCCCAGGTGTCTGCAGTTGCTCCATCAGAAGGATTCCTCGACGGGGCTGTAGACGATTTGCGGCTTCACGCTCATGTCCGGCTGAACACCCATCATGCGCAGAGTCTGCTGCACCACTTCGCTGAAAACGGGCGCGGCGGCCACGCCGCCGAAATACTTGCCGTCGCTCGGTTCGTCGATCATCACCGCCACGATGATGCGGGGGTTCTCGATAGGCGCCATGCCGGTGAACCAGGCGCGGTATTTGTTGCTGGCGTAGCCTTTGCCGACCTGCTTGTGTGCGGTGCCCGACTTGCCGCCGACCGAATAACCAACCGTTTGCGCGAGCGGACCGGTGCCGCCAGGGGCCGCCGCCATCTGCAGCATCTTGCGCACCGCGCGCGCGTTGTC
>JAZKIE010000330.1:0-7848 GCA_040385025.1 Pseudomonadota bacterium
AAACGCTCATCGTCGATGTTGAACTGCTTGCACAGGCGCTTGATCGCCGAGAGCTGGTCCTGCGTGTCCAGGATCTGGAAGGTCGAAGGCAGGTTGGCGAGCTTGTAGTGCGCGCGCAAAAAGCGGTTGCACAGGCCGTGGAAAGTGCCTATCCACATGCCGCGCACATTGACCGGCAACATGCTTGAGAGACGAACCATCATCTCCTTGGCCGCCTTGTTGGTGAAGGTCACGGCCAGGATGCCGCCCGGCGACACCTGGCCGGTTTGCAGCAACCAGGCAATGCGGGTGGTCAGCACCCGGGTCTTGCCCGAACCCGCGCCGGCCAGGATCAGCGCGTGCGTGTTTGGTAAGGTGACCGCTGCCAGTTGCTCCGGATTAAGATTTTGTAAGAGTGGGGAGCTTGATGCGACTTCTGAGAACATCCCTCATTGTAGAAAGAACGTCACCCGGCGCGGATACACCTCAGCCTTTGTCGGCCTTCATGATGGTCTCTCCCTGAAGCGCGCCCATATCGCGGATGGCGTAACGGTGGCGCTTCCAGCCGGCCCAGGTCCGGCGGAAGTTCGCCAGCGAGATGCCGTAATAAAAGGCCTTGAACATGCGCAGCCGTCCCCAGAACGGGGTCTTGCCGAAAATGTCCCCGGCCAGCAGCGACAGCAGCGCTTCCTTGACGCGCAAGGGATTGGCGGGATGCATGAACATCTCGCGGATGGTCGGGTTGGTCACGCGGTAGATGAACCAGGAGTACTCGTCCGGTCCCTTGCGCATCATCGCCTCGAAGCTTTTGCGCATCGCAGGCAGGGCCGCCGGCCGGTCGAGCGCAGTCGCCACCAGCTCGGCACCATCGAAAGCGCTGTGCATCGCCAGGTACACGCCGGAGGAAAACATCGGGTCGATGAAGGTGTAAGCGTCGCCCAGCATCAGATAGCGGTCACCGGTGGCATGCGTGCTGCTGTAGGAGAAATTGCCGGTCGCATGCACCGCGTCATCGACCAAAGTGGCCTTGGCAAGGCGCCGCTTCAGCTCTGGTGCCAGGGCAATGGTGTCCATGAAGAACTCGCGCAGGGGTTTGTCGCGTGTCTTCAGGTAGTAGGGCCAGCACACCGCGCCGACACTGGTCGTGCCGTCGGCCAGCGGGATAAACCAGAACCAGCCATGCGGAAACCAGCAGATGCTGATATTGCCTTCGCGCTTGCCTTCCAGCCGCTCCACGTTGGTGAAGTGGCCGAACAAGGCCGTGCTGTTGTGTTCCCTGCTTTTGGCCTTGGAGCGCAGCTTGTTGGCCAGCAGCGTGTCGCGGCCGGAGGCGTCCACCACGAAGCGGGCGCGCCAGCTGCGTTTCGCACCGTCATCCAGTTCGGCCTGCACCGTCGCACCTTCCGCGTCAAAGTTCACATCCCGCACGGTGCAGCCCTCGAGGGTCTTCGCGCCGCGCGTCGCCGCGTTGCGAAACAGCAGCTCGTCGAGCTCGGAGCGCCGCACCTGCCAGGCCGAGGGCATGGATTTGTCCCAGGCATCGGCAAACTCGATGTAGCTGCAGTGCGCGTGTTCGGGCGAGACGAACTCGATGCCCCATTTGGGCATGCCGATGCGGTCCACCTGGTCGCGCACACCCAGGCGTTCAAAAAGTTCCACGTTGGCCGGAAGCAGCGATTCGCCAATGTGGAAGCGCGGATGCTGTGCTTTTTCGAGCAGCACCACATCCCGCCCCTGGGCAGCCAGCAAGGCGGCGATGGTGGAGCCGGCCGGCCCGCCACCCACAACAAGCACGTCGCAGGAGGCGATGGAGGTTTCGTTCATGCGGGAAGTAGGTTGGCGCAACCGCATGTACTGCATGCGGCAGCAATTGTTGAAGGGCCGGCGGCCAGCGTACCACGGGCACGCGCATGCACCCACTTCCCGGAAAATCGTGGAGTCCAGCAGCACCGGCTTCTGCGAACATATGCAGATTTGGGATCTTCATGGCTACAGCTTCTGCTCGCTTGGGATTTGGTTGGTTCGGCCTGTGCTTTCTGGCCTTGGGCATCGGTCTGCCTGGCGCCGGGCGGGCGCAGTCCTCCTGCTCCAGCGACGGGCAGGCCCGACCGGTGGCCCTGGTGGAGCGTTTCATCAATGCCGATTGCCGCAACTGCTGGAGTGATGCCGGCACCGCTCGCGCCCGCCGCAGCGAAGTGGCTTTGGACTGGGTGCTATCCGGCAGCCAGGGCGAGGACGCACCGCTGTCGGCGGTGGCCAGCCGCGACGGCCTCAAGCGCCTGGAGTCCTTGGGGCTGGCGCCACCCAGCGGTAACAGCAGCCGAACCACACGGGTCACGCCGCAGGGCCGCCTGCGGGTGGCGCACGGCCTGCCCGTCTCTGGCTACATCGGCGCGTCGGTGGAGTTGCAGCGCCTGCCGCCGGCGGGCACGCCCGCGCCCTGGACCGCCTGGCTGGCGCTGGTGGAAACCATTCCCGCCGGCACCGAAGGCTCACCGGTGTCCCGAAATCTTGTCAGAAACCTGCTCCAGCCCCCATGGGACGGGCGCAAGCAGCTATCAAAAAATGAGCATTTCCGCTGGCTGGAGTCGCGCACCATGGACATCCCGGCCGGTACAAACCCCGCACGCCTGAGCGTGGTCGGCTGGGTGCAGGACGCCAGCGGCCGCGTGTTCGCCGCAGCGCAGTCGCGCTGCATCTCGCCGCGCTGAGCGGCATGGGCCTGCCCATATAGCGGCTATACAAACGCGCATGTTCCGCTGACCCGCACAAGCGCCTAGAATCAGTCACCGGGCCCAAGCAATTGCGCCCGGTTTTTTGTTTCCGCGCTCGGTGGAACAAAAGCCGGTCCAGTCCAAGTGCCTTCTGTTCTTAACAGTTCAACCTACAGGCTTGGGAACCATGGAAATCTTCGACTACGACAATGTCTTGCTGCTACCGCGCAAATGCCGCGTGGAAAGCCGCTCCGAGTGCGACGCCGGCGTCACGCTGGGCGGGCGCAGCTTCCGCATCCCGGTGGTGCCGGCCAACATGAAAACCGTGATCAACGAGGACATCTGCATCTGGATGGCCCAAAACGGTTATTTCTATGTGATGCACCGCTTCGACCTCGACAATGTTGCCTTCGTCAAGCGCATGGCCGCAGCCGGTGTGTATGCCTCGATCTCGCTGGGCGTCAAAAAGGCCGACTACGACACCGTGGACCGGCTGGTGGCCGAAGGCCTCGCGCCCGACTACATCACCATCGACATCGCGCACGGCCACGCCGACACGGTGCAGCGCATGATTGGCTACCTCAAGGACAAGCTGCCTTCCTCGTTTGTGATTGCCGGCAACGTCGGCACACCCGAGGCCATCATCGACCTGGAGAACTGGGGCGCGGATGCGACCAAGGTCGGCATCGGCCCCGGCAAGGTCTGCATCACCCGGCTGAAAACCGGCTTTGGCACCGGCGGCTGGCAGTTGTCGGCGCTCAAGTGGTGCGCACGTGTGGCGACCAAACCCATCATTGCTGACGGCGGCATCCGCGAGCATGGCGACATCGCCAAGTCCATCCGGTTCGGCGCCACCATGGTGATGATCGGCTCCATGCTGGCCGGCCTGGAAGAAAGCCCCGGCCAGACCGTCGAGGTGGACGGCCGGCTCTTCAAGGAGTACTACGGCAGCGCCTCGGACTTCAACAAGGGCGAGTACAAACACGTCGAGGGAAAACGCATCCTGGAGCCGGTCAAGGGCAGCCTCAAGGACACGCTGCGCGAGATGGAAGAAGACGTGCAGAGCGCCATCAGTTATTCAGGCGGCACCAAACTGATGGACATCCGCAAGGTCAACTACGTGATCCTGGGCGGCGACAACGCCGGCGAACATCTGTTGATGTAAGACTTTGTGCAGGCAGGCGGCGGGCGCTACAGTGGTCGCTCACCCATTGAGAAGCTGCATCCGTGCCCACTGCCGCCATTGAGATCCGCCGCAACTGTTCCCCCGAGGAAGAAACCGCGCTGATTGCCGCCGTGCAAACTGCGGTGGTCGGGGCCTTGAAGATACCGCCCTGGACCACCTCGGTCCGCCTGTTTGTGCACGAAGCGCGGCGGTTTGTAGGTCCCGCAGACAAAGGCGACCGTTACACCCTGGTCACCCTGGACTGTTTCACCGGGCGTTCGCTGGCCACCAAGCGCGTGTTGTACCAGGCTATCACGCGCAACCTGGGGCTGTGCGGCATTCCAGCCGATCACCTCAAGGTTTTGCTGAGGGAAGCGCCGCGTGAGAACTGGGCGATTCGGGGCGGGCAACCAGCCTCGGATGTGGCGCTGGGTTACGAGGTCGACATCTGACCGCTGCGGGTTCGCTTCAGGCAGTGGCCTGCAACAGCCGCAGCGCCAACTGGTGCAGGCGGTGGCCCGGCTGCACCAGCGCCTCGACGATGCTGAAATGGTTCAGGCCCAGCAGGGCCTCACGTACCGGCACGACTCTGGCGCCCCAGGCCTGTTCGATCAGCGCGTTGTGGCGCAAAAACTCTTCGCTTTCATCGGCACCGGCCACGCTGTAGAGCACGCCGTGCTGCGGCGCCGGAAACCAGGCCGGGCTGGCCTGCGCCACCTGCTTGGGTGTCAGCCGCAGCGAGTCTTTCAGAAAAGGCGTGTGCATCACCGATTCGAGCTCATACAGGCCCGACACCGACAACGCGTTTTTCACCAGATCAGCCGGCAGGTCGGCCGCGTGTTGCTTCCACAAACAGGCAAGCAGCATGGCGGCCAGATGGCCACCGGCCGAGTGCCCGACCACCGTGATGCGCTCCGGATCACCGCCGAAACGCGCAATGTTGCGGTAGGTCCAGGCCAGCGCATGGACCATCTGCAGCGCGATGTCGGGAATCGTCACCGCCGGGCACAAACCGTAATTGGGCATCACCACGCAGGCACCCGCATCCGTGAAGGCGGGTGCCAGAAAGGAATGCTCCGATTTGTCCAGCGAGCGCCAGTAGCCACCGTGGACAAACACCAGCACCGGGGCGCCGCCGGGCGCGGCCTGGCGCGCCGGAAACACATCGAGGGTTTCCGCCGCACTGGAACCGAAGGCGATGTCCAGCGTGCAGGCTTGCGTGGCCCGGACTTGGGCAGAACGCTCGGCCCAGCGACTGAAATAGGTGGCGTGCTCCGGCACCAGCGCGCGGTTGTTGTACATGCGGTCCAGCCAGGCGGCATCGGGACGGTTCATGGGGAACTCCTGAATGAAATGATGGGGTGACCGGGCATATTGGCACATTCGCGCTTGCTGATGCCTGTTACGGGTAAACCCGCTACAGTCATCCAAAACTATCAAAGTATTCTGTATACAGAGTACAAACTATGCAACCCCAGCTTCTCAAAATCGAATCCACACCCGATCTGGTTGACCAGGTCTACCGCAGCCTGCTCGACGCCATCAGCGAAGGCTCGCTGGCGCCGGGCGCACGCATCATGCAGGAAGACATTGCCGAACAACTCGCGGTGTCGCGTCAGCCCGTGCTGCAGGCCCTGCGCTTGCTCAAAAAGGACGGTTTTGTTCTTGACGCGCCGGGACGCGGCGTGCTGGTCGCGCCGCTGGACGTGGGCTGGCTGATGCAGATTTACCAGGTGCGCAGTGCGCTGGATGCGCTGGCGGCCCGGCTGGCGGCCTTGGCCCGTTTCCGCATCGACCCCAAGCTGATCAGCCAGGGCCGCGCCGCCGCACGCAGCAACGATGTCAAAGCCATGATGGCCGCCGACGCAGAGTTTCATGGCGCCATTTATGCAGCCTCCGGCAATCCGCTGATTGCCCAGAGCGCCCAACTGCACTGGCACCACATCCGCCGCGCCATGGGGGCGGTGCTGCAGGTGTCGACCATGCGCGAATCGATCTGGGACGAGCACGAAACCATCGCCAACGCCATTGCCGCGGGTGATGCGCTGACCGCAGAAACGCTGATCCGCGAACACGGCGAAGACGCCAGCCGCAACCTGGCCGGCCTGCTGAGCAGTGCGCTTCAGCCTGATTTTGCCGCCACTGCCCTGCCCGCCTGAATACATCACGACCACCCCAGGAGACAAAAAATGAAACTGAGCCCCGAGCAACTCGCCGCATTCGACCGCGACGGCTACCTGTTTTTCCCCGGCCTGTTCACGCCCGAAGAAACCCAAACCCTTAACGACGCCGTGCCCGAGCTCTACAGCCGGCGCGAAGACTACAACGTGCGCGAAAAAGGCAAGGACGCGGTGCGTACCAACTTCGCCGCGCACATGTACAGCGAGCCCTTTGCCAAACTCGGCCGTCACCCGCGCATGATCGAACCGGTGCAAGACCTGCTCGGTGAAAAGCTCTACATGCACCAGTTCAAGATCAACGGTAAGATGGCTTTTGAAGGCGATGTCTGGCAGTGGCACCAGGACTACGGCACCTGGCTCAACGACGACATGATGCCGACCGAACGCGCCATGAACGTCGCGATTTTTCTGGACGATGTGACCGAACACAACGGCCCGCTGATGTTCATCCCCGGCAGCCACAAAAAAGGCGTGGTTGATGCCAAACACGACCTGACCACCACCAGCTACCCGCTGTGGACGGTGGACAACGATTTGATTCGCCAACTGGTGCAGCGTGCCGGCGGCAAGCAGGGCGGCATCGTCAGCCCCAAAGGCCCGGCCGGCTCCATGATCCTGTTCCACTCCTGCCTGGTGCACGCCTCGGGCAGCAACCTCTCGCCCTTCAACCGCGTCAGCGTCTACCTGAGCCTGTGTGCGGTCAGCAACCACATCCGCCGGCACAAGCGCCCCGAATACATCGCGCACCGTGACTTCGCGCCGATTGAATGCCTGCCCGATGATTGCCTGGTCAGCGACTACCCGGTGGACCTGCCGTGGAAAGACGGCGTGCCGGCCACGGCGCTGCAAACCTCGATGGAAGAAATCGTGCCCGAACGCAAGGCGGCCTGACCCCCATGAACCTTTACACCAAACTCCAGCAACGCGCTCTTGAGAACAAACCCATCCGCATCGGCCTGATAGGCGCCGGCAAGTTCGGCTCCATGTACCTCGCGCAGATTCCTAAAACGCCGGGCGTGCATCTGGTCGCGATCGCCGACCTGTCACCCGCCGCGGCCCGCACCAACCTCGCCCGTGTGGGATGGAATCCGGCCCTGACCCAGGCAGAATCTGCGCAGGCAGCTATCAAAACAGGAGCAACCTGGATCACCGAGGACTGGAACGCCGTCGTCACGCATCCACAGATCGACATCATCGTCGAGTGCACCGGCAACCCGGTGGCCGCGGTCGAGCATTGCCTGCAGGCCTTTGCGCATGGCAAACATGTGGTCAATGTCACGGTGGAAGCCGACGCCTTCTGCGGCCCGCTGCTGGCACGCAAGGCGTTTGATGCCGGCGTGGTTTATTCGCTGGCTTTTGGCGACCAGCCGGCCCTGATCTGCGACCTGGTGGACTGGGCCCGCACCTGCGGTTTCCCGGTGGTGGCGGCAGGCCGCGGTCACAAATGGTTGCCGCATTTTTCCGAATCCACGCCCGAAACGGTCTGGGCCAACTACGGCCTCACGCCCGAACAGGCCGAACGTGGCGGACTGAACCCGAAGATGTTCAACAGCTTTCTCGACGGCTCCAAGCCGTCCATCGAATCGACCGCCGTGGCCAACGCGACCGGCCTGACGGTGCCCAGCAACGGCCTGCTCTACCCGCCGGCCAGCGTCGAAGACATCCCGTACGTCACGCGGCCGATCAGCGAAGGTGGCGTGCTTGAGCGCAAAGGCATGGTGGAGGTGATCTCATCGCTGGAAGCCAATGGCCGCAAGATTCCCTACGACATCCGCATGGGCGTCTGGGTCACGGTGGAAGCCGAGACCGA
>JAZKIE010000331.1:0-3405 GCA_040385025.1 Pseudomonadota bacterium
CGCTGAAGGACACCAAGATCGGCTACGTGTTCCAGAACTACCGCGAAGCGATGTTCCCGTGGATGCGCACCATCGACAACATCGCCTACCCGCTCAAGCTCGAAGGCAAGTCCAAGGCCGAGGTGGACCGTCGCATGGCCGAGCTGGTCGCGTCTTTTGACGTGAAGTTCGACCTCAACCGCTACCCCTACGAACTGTCAGGCGGCCAGCAGCAGACCGCCTCCATCATGCGGGCGCTGGCCAACAACCCCGAGGTGCTGTTCCTGGACGAACCCTTCTCGGCCCTCGACTTCGAGATGACGCTGTTCATCCGCGAGAAGCTGCAGGAAGTGTTCATGCAGACCGGCACCACCATGCTGCTGGTGTCACACGACCTGGAAGAAGCGGTCTACCTCGCCGACCAGGTGCTGCTGCTGACCAAGCGGCCGACACGTGTCGCCGAGATCCTGCCCTACAACGATGCCCGGCCGCGCACGGTGGAGACCCTGTCCGAGGCCAGCTTCATCGCCACCAAAAAACTGAGCCTGGAAATTTTCCAGCGCGAAGTGCGGCGCTGAGTCAGCCGGAGAAACAATGGACGAAACAAAGATCGCCGCTTATGTCGGCAGCACCGCCGCCATGCTGGGCCTGCCCTTGCCGCCGGAGCGTGCGGCGCGGGTTGTCGCCCATTTGCAGCGCACCGCCGCCATGGCCGCGCTGCTGGACGCCGCCCCGCTGGCGCCACACGACGAACCCGCCGAAATCTACAGCCCTGCAGCCTTTCCGCCCACGGATGACGGGCGTAACCAGCTATGAAAACAATAGCATTTGACGCGTCGGCGATGGCTGCTGCCGTAGCCTCGGGAGAAATCAGCGCGCGCGAGCTGGTGGAGAACAGCCTGGCGTGTATCGCGGCCACCGACAGCCAGATCAATGCCTTCACCGAAACCACCCGCGACCGCGCGCGCGCCGAGGCCGACGCGGTGGACGCCCGGCGTGCCCGCGGTGAGGTCCTGGGGCCGCTGGCCGGTGTGCCCTACGCGGTCAAGAACCTGTTTGACATCGAGGGCCTGACCACCCTGGCCGGCTCGAAAGTCAACCAGGGTCTGCCGGCGGCGACAGCCGACGCTGTGCTGGTCACGCAGATGAAAGCCGCCGGCGCGGTGCTGGTGGGCGCGCTCAACATGGACGAATACGCTTACGGCTTCACCACCGAAAACACGCACTACGGACCGTGCCGTAACCCGCATGACCTGGCACGCATCGCCGGCGGGTCCTCGGGCGGCTCGGGTGCGGCGGTAGCGGCCGGCCAGGTGCCGGTCACGCTGGGCTCGGACACCAACGGCTCCATCCGTGTGCCTTCCTCGCTGTGCGGCGTCTGGGGCCTGAAGCCGACCTTCGGCCGGCTGTCGCGCCGCGGCAGCTACCCCTTTGTGCACAGCATTGATCACCTCGGGCCGCTGGCCAGCAGCCTGGCGGGCTTGGGCCTGGCCTACGACGCGCTGCAGCAGCCCGACCCGCTGGACCCGGGCTGCCATGCGCAGCGGATTCAGCCGGTGTCACCGGCGCTGGGCAGGGGGACAAAGGGCCTGCGCATCGGTGTGCTCGGCGGCTACTTCCACGACAATGCCGGGCCCGACGCCCGTGAAGTCGTGGCGCTGGCCGGCCGCACGCTGGGCGCGCAATCCGACGTGGCATGGCCCGACGCCGCACTGGCGCGCGCGGCCGCCTTCATCATCACCGCCAGCGAGGGCGGCAGCCTGCACCTGGGCGATTTGCGCACACGTGCCGACGATTTCGAGCCGCTGTCGGTAGACCGTTTCATCGCCGGCGCCTTGCAGCCGGTGGACTGGTATCTGCGCGCGCAGCGCTTTCGCCGCGTTTACCGCGACAAGGTCAATGCCCTGTTCCAGGACTGGGACGTGCTGCTGACACCGGCCACACCGGTGAGTGCGACCGTCATCGGTACCGAATGGCTGGAACTCAACGGCGTGCGCCAGCCCTGCCGCGCCGCCATGGGCCTGCTGACCCAGCCGATCTCTTTCTCAGGCTGCCCGGTGCTCACCGCGCCGATGTGGCCGGCGGCCGGCGCCATGCCCCTGGGTGTGCAGATCATCACAGCGCCCTGGCGCGAGGACCTGGCCTTTCGCGCTGCGCAGGTGCTGTTTGACGCCGGTGTGGCCCATGTTCAATCCGTCACCCTGTAAACCATGAACCCCATCCTCGCCATCAATCTTCCCGAGGTCCTGGCCGAAGTCACGGCCGCGTTTGCGCGTTATGAGGACGCGCTGGTCAACAACAAGGTGGAGGTGCTGGACGAGCTGTTCTGGGACAGCCCGCACACCCTGCGTTACGGCGCAACGGAAAACCTCTACGGCTACGCGGCCATCCAGGACTTCCGCGCCGGACGGCCTGCGCAGGGGCTGCAGCGCAGCCTGCTGAAAACCGTGATCACCACCTATGGCCATGACTTCGCAACCGCCAACGTCGAGTTCCAGCGTGCTGGCAGCGAGAAAACCGGCCGCCAGAGCCAGACCTGGATGCGTACACCCGAAGGCTGGCGCGTGGTGGCGGCACATGTGAGCCTTCTTGCCTGAGTTTCGTCCCGACCCATTGATCCCCCTTTAACCCCTGGAGCACTGACCATGAGCAACTTCATCAACCGCCGCGATTCGATCAAGACCCTGGCCGCGCTCGGCGCTGCCACGACGGGAGCGTTCACCAGCCCATTTGCCTTCGCGCAGAAGCCCATCACCGTGGGCGTGATCTACGTCGGCCCGCGCGACGACTACGGCTACAACCAGGCGCAGGCCGAGGCTGCGGCCCAGCTCAAGAAGATGGCCGGCGTGAAAGTGGTGGAAGAAGAAAACGTGCCCGAGACCGCGGCCGTGCAGAAGACCATGACCGGCATGATCGCGCAGGACGGCGCCTCGCTCGTGTTCCCGACCTCGTTCGGTTACTTCGATCCGCACATGCTGGCTGTGGCGGGCAAGTTCCCCAACGCGCGCTTCGCCCACTGCGGCGGCATGTGGACCGAGGGCAAGCACCCGAAGAACACCGCGAGCTTCTTCGGCTACATCGACGAGTGCCAGTACCTCAACGGCGTGATCGCCGCACACATGAGCAAGAGCGGCAAGATCGGCTTCATCGCCGCCAAGCCCATCCCGCAGGTGCTGCGCAACATCAACGCCTTCACCATGGGCGCGCGCTCGGTCAAACCCGGCATCACGACCAACGTGATCTTCACCGGCGACTGGTCCATGCCGGTGAAGGAAGCCGAAGCGACGAACAGCATGGCCGACCAGGGCGTGGACGTGTTCACCATGCACGTGGACGGCCCCAAGGTGATCGTGGAGACGGCCGCCAAGCGTGGCAAGATGGTCTGCGGCTACCACGCCAGCCAGGCCAAGCTGGCGCCGCAGGCCT
>JAZKIE010000332.1:0-3433 GCA_040385025.1 Pseudomonadota bacterium
CCGATGAGGCGGGACAGGTCTTCTTCCACATCCCAGCGCAGGTTGTCGGCCAGCCAGCCAAGCTCGGCCGCCAGTTGCACGTCGCCTTCGATCTTGACCGGCGGCGCCTTGCCGGCCAGCACCGACTGCAGCACAACCGACGGTGATTCGGCGGCCACGGCCAGCAGCAGATCAGGTTTGCTGCCCGGCGTGGCACGGTCCAGCAGCCCGGCTGGCGTGATCACGAGATCCAGCGCAAACACGCCCCAGCGCACATGGACCACACTGCCCTTTTTGCGCAGCAGGCGGTTTTGCGCCTCTTTTTCCTGCATCAGCACATGGTTCAGGAACAGCACGATTTTCTGCTGCCCCTCATCAACCACCCAGGCGGGCGGCTGAAAACGGGTGGCCAGGGATTGCAGAAAAGAAAAAGGGGACGTGTTATTCATACGTCCCCGATTCTATATAGCCCCCACGTTCGCTCACTTCGAGCCTGCGGCGGCTCGCTGCCCCTCGCACAGGAGAAGGAGCCGCTGCGCCTGCGGCCCCTGCTTGAAATGACAGGGGCTCCTCAGGCTCACGCTTATTGCAGAGCTTGTACGCCGGCGACAAGCCAGCCGCCGCCGTTGCGCGGCTTGGTCATGTTCCAGACTTCGCGGAACGGGCTGGCACCGGCCGACGCGTCTTCGCGGATCATGCCGGAGAACTCCACGCTGGCCATGTAAACGTCGCTGAGTTCCTCGATGCCAAGCAGCTTGGCGTCCAGCATCACCACATCGGTCTTGTTGGCCGTGCCGCCGGTATGGGACTCGCGGTCGGCCAGTTGGGTCTTGATCTGCTCCAGCATTTCGTCGGTCATCATGGCACGCAAGCTGCCCACATCCGAGCGATCCCAGGCGTCCTGCAGCGTCACAAAGTTGGTCTTGCAGGCACGCAGGAAACCTTCGGCATCAAAGCCATCGGGCACGCCCCAGGCTTGTGATCCAGCCAGGCCGGAGCCAATCATGGAACCGCCGGCCGCCTTGCTGGCGTCGAAAGCCATGCTGTTGCGCTCCCAGGGCCGGGCCGAGGCATCGTTGCCAACATTTTCCGGGCTGTAATTGCGCGGCGTGGTCGCGTTGCCGGCGCCCTGCATCGCGAAAGGCGTTGCGCCCTGGCCGTTGCCAGCCTTGAGCCTGCGCATCACGAAGCCAATCACCACCATCACCACCAGCGCCAGCAGGGCGAACATGATGATCTGGCCAAAGGCGCCGCCCAGTCCGAGCGAAGAAGCCAGCCAGGCCAGGCCGAGGCCGGCAGCCAGGCCGCCCAGCATCGCGCCCCAAGGCTTCTTGGGCGCTGCTGCAGCCGCGGTGTTGGCGGGCGCGGCCGGCGGGGTGGCCTGACGCTGCGTCACGTTGGACGACTGGCGCCCGACCGAGCCGCCACCGCCCATGCGTTTGGCTTCTGCGGCAGGCGAATACGCCAGCAGCATGGTGACGGCCAGAACGGCCGAGAGAATTGCAGACCAGAATTTCATGACGTCTCCTCTATGTAATTGCTTCAACACTTGATTCCAACATGTAATGCCACCACCCCGCCTGTGAGGTTGTGATAGTCCACATGACCAAAACCACCTTTATGCATCAGGGCCTTTAGCTCGTCCTGACCGGGATGCATGCGGATGGACTCCGCCAGGTAGCGGTAACTCGAGTCGTCGTTGGCCACCAGCTTGCCCAGTTTGGGCAGCACATTGAAGGAATACCAGTCGTAGACCTTCGCCAGCGGTTTGGCGATTTTTGAAAATTCCAGCACCAGCAGCTTGCCGCCAGGCTTGAGCACGCGGTTCATCTCGGTCAGTGCCAGGTCCTTGTGCGTCATGTTGCGCAGGCCAAAAGCCACGGTGACCAGGTCAAAACTGGCGTCGGCAAACGGCAGCTTTTCGGCGTCGCACACGGTGGTCGGCAAGGCCTTGCCGGCGTCCAGCAGGCGGTTGCGGCCCTCGCGCAGCATGGCTTCGTTGATGTCGGTGTGCACCACGCAGCCGGTGCTGCCCACCCGGGGCGCAAAGGCCAGCGCCAGGTCACCGGTGCCGCCGGCGATGTCCAGCACGCTCTGGCCCTCTTTCACATCGGCCACCATCACCGTGTAGGCCTTCCAGACGCGGTGCAGGCCCATGGACATGAGGTCGTTCATCACATCGTACTTGGGCGCGACCGAATCGAACACGCTGCGCACGCGGCTGGCCTTGTCTTTCTCGTCGACAGACTGGAATCCGAAATGGGTGCTGCTCATGAGCCAATGCTAGGGGCGAAACCCGCCAATTCAAGCGACAACCCTGTCACCGCGTGGGGCATTGGCGGCATTTATGTTGAAAAACAACACCCGCCCTCGCCTGTCGGACGCGGACAGCTATGAAATTGATAGTGGAAGAGAAACGGGCAGCGTGCATCAATGGCTGCTGCAGCCGTGGCCGCCGGCGGCGACCATGGGCGCGTCGCGTTGAGCCCCGGCCGCTTCCAGGCGCTGGGTGTATTCGGCCCACAGGCGCGCCTGTTCGGAGCCGAGAAAGTACAGGTAATCCCAGGAAAAAATGCCGCTTTCATGGCCGTCCGAAAACACCGGCTTGACGGCGTAGTTGCCGATGGGCTCCAGCTCCAGCACGCCGACCTCGCGCTTGCCGGTCTGCAACACCTCTTGCCCCGGCCCGTGTCCCTGGACTTCGGCTGACGGCGAATAAACGCGCATCAGTTCGAAGGGGATTTTGAATTCGGTGCCATCCGAAAAAGCAATCTCCAGCACGCGCGACTGCTTGTGCACCGTCAATGCCGTGGGGGTGGGGGTATCCGGTGTCAGGCCTGCCATGATGAATGTTCCTTGCTTGCGTCAGACCAGCACGCGTTCAATGCCGCCGTTGTTGGCGGAAGCTACATAAGCCGGCAGCCATTCCTTGCCCAGAATCTGGTTGGCCATTTCGACCACGATGTAGTCGGCCTCCAGCAGGCCGTTCTGCAGGTCGTTGCCGTAGCGGCTCAGGCCCTGCAGGCAACTCGGGCAGCTCGTGAGGATCTTGACATTGCCGCTTGCAGCGACGGCGCCGCTGGCGCGCAGCGTGGCCTCGTCCTTGCGCAACTCTTCTTCCTTGCGAAAACGAATCTGCGTCGAGATGTCCGGCCGCGTCACGCCCAGCGTGCCGGACTCACCACAGCAGCGGTCCGACTTGAGCACCTGGTCACCGAGCAGCGCCTTGACGGTTTTCATCGGCTCCTGCAGCTTCATCGGGCTGTGGCAGGGGTCGTGGTACAGGTAACCGGCGCCGGGCTGGTCGGTGCGCAGCGTGATGCCTTTTTCCAGCAGGTATTCGTGGATGTCGATGATGCGGCAGCCGGGAAAAATCTTCTCGAACTCATAACCCTGCAACTGGTCGTAGCAGGTGCCGCAGCTCACCACCACGGTCTTGATGTCCAGGTAGTTC